>JAGQIY010000886.1 GCA_020430865.1 Myxococcales bacterium | reverse complement strand
CTCCCGGGTGGCGCGGATCGCCGCTTCGGTCACCGCGCGATACAGCTTCTCGAAGCGGTCCCAAGTGACCGCGGTCTCGAACGTCTCCGTGAACACGCCGCGAGCTATCAGCGCGTCGCGCAGATAGGGCGCGCGGAGGAACGCGTCGCGCCAGGCCGCCTGTGCGCCCTCGCGCTTTGCGTCGTCGTCTGGACGAGTCTCGGTGACGCGGACCTTGGCGTCATCGATCTGTCCCCCGTGATCCCTCGCCAGCTCCACGGCCCGACGAATCCATGGCTCGACTCCATGATCCGCAGACTCGAAGGCGATCAGCAACAACGCCTCGCCGCTGCCGTCCGCCTGGTTCATCAGCGCCTCCATCGGATCGAGGAGCCGGCAGTTGGCAGGATACAGCCCGGACTGCACCAGGGCCCTGAGCGCGACGGATCCAGTCAGAAAGTCCTTGAAGCGCACCGCTGCATTCCCGCGGAAACGCGGGCGGTCTTGCAGGCGCATCCAGGCGCTGGTGATCACACCAAGCGAGCCCTCGGAGCCGATGAACAGACGGTCGGGGCTCGGGCCGGCTCCGGAGCCTGGCAGGCGTCGAGTCTCCAGAGTCCCTCGTGGCGTGACCACCCTCAGGCTCTCGACGAAGTCGTCGATGTGCGTGAACTGGGTCGCGAAGTGGCCACCGGCACGCGTCGCGATCCAGCCTCCCAGAGACGAGAACTCGAAGCTCTGAGGGTAGTGCCGCAACGTGAGCCCCTGAGGCTTCAGCTGAGCCTCCAGCGACGGTCCCAGGACGCCGGCCTGGATGCGCGCGGCGCGAGACTCCCGGTCCACCTCGAGCACGCGATCCAGCTGGCCGAGGTCGAGGCTGAGCGCACCCCGGAAGTCACCTGCGAGCTTGGCCTCGACCCCGCCGCAGACCGAAGAGCCACCTCCGTACGGAATCACAGCGATACGCTCGGAGTCGCAGAAGTCGAGCAAGCGCACCACGTCCGCCTCGTCCCTCGGGTACGCGACGATGTCGGGTGGGTGCTCGAAGCGCCGGGCGAAAGCGCGGGTGATGTCGCGATATGATTTGCCGTAGGTGTGGCTCAGGCGCGCGAAATCGTCGACGTGCCCCAGCTGGCTCAGCGAACCCGGCAGCGCGAGGCGAGGCGCTGGCAGCTCGATGTCCGACACGCGCGGCGGGTCGGTGACCTCGAGCTTGCCCATGTCGAGCCAGTGACCCAGGCCCGCCTCCACCATCGCCAGCCGTTCGGGGGACGGGCCCTCTCCTTCGACACCCCAGCCCCAGAACTTGCGCTTCGCGGCTTTCACCCCACGAGCATAGGGTGGGTCGCCCGGCAGAGGCCAGGTCGATGCGGGTCAGTACGGGGAGGTAACTCGGCTCTCTCCAGCCAAGACGCTCTGGAAGAACTTCACGTACTGGTCCTGAGCTTCGGGGGTGAAGATCAGGCCGCCATGCTCGGCGACCTTGGTGCCGTCCTCGACGCGATCGAACTGAGTGATGACCCCGGTTGCTCCAGCGGCGAGGTTTCCGCTCACTGGCGCGTCCACCGTGTGTATCCCGGGGATGGGGCGCACCTCGTGCACCAGCTCGAGCCCCGCGGCGCGCGCCAGCGCGTCCGTGGTCTAGTTGGGAACGATGCCATCGTCGTTGACCTCCTGGATGAGCAAGTCACGAGGCGCCCAGCCCTCCACCCCGGGCAGCGCCTCTCGAGTCACGTAGCGCGCGTAGTTGAGCGGATCTCCCGGGTCCACGATGCTCTGGGTCATCGCCATGAAGCTCGCCACGGAGCCGAAGGGCACGCCGTCACCCGCGATGCCCTTGACCACGATGTTGAAGGTCTTGGAGTCGCGCAACAGCATCATCAGACCAGCGCCACCAACGTTCCACGTTGCCGCACGGATTTCTGGAGCGATGCTGGCTATGGTCGCGCCTTGCACCGACCCGAAGCTGTGACCGATGTAGAGGATGTTGGAGGTGTCGAGATCCGGCACGCCGTCGGGAGCGCCCACGGGCAACACGTCGAGCTCCGATAGACCCTTGATCAGGCGCACCAGCTCGAGCTGATCCGCCGCCATCTGTCGGAAGTTGTCCCGAGCACGACCGATGTCGAACTCGTTCGTCTTCTCGTCGATGCCAAAGAACCCGTAGACGCTGCTGATCAGCGTCGTGTCGCCCTCGTGGCGTGATCCGTGCTCCGGGGAGTCGATGCCGAACACGGCGACGCCCCGCTCGGACACAGCGTCCAGACGCTGGGAAGTCCCCCACACGCCGTCCTTGTCGCCGCCCAGCCCATGACCGTAGATCACCACCGGTCGTGGACCGCTCGCGGCCTTGTTCGAGAAGCTCAAGAAGACCTCGAGGGACTCCTGCTTCTGCACCTTGGCGACGCCGTTGTCGTCGAGCTCCCATTTCCCGTTGGGCTTCGGCCGGCGGTACTCGGGTGAGGGGTAGTGGTTGACGAAGCGTACGCGCTGCGCGTCCTCGTCGTTCACGGTCCAGGCGGCTTCGGGGCTGGGCGGCGCCGCCTCGCGGCGCGCTGCTGCCAGATCGATCATGCCCCGCTGCACGTCTCCCACGGTGAACAACGTCGCCGCGCTCACCTGTTCGCGCTCGAGGTCGAGCCGCGGGAGCGCGGCGTCCAGGGCCTCGGAGAGCCGGGTCTCGTAGTCGCCCTGAACCTGTCCCGTCAGTGTTCGATGCATGAACTCGGAGCGCCCCACCGGGGAACCGTCGGACGCTTTCTGGTCACTGGTGACCAGGAATAGATAGGTTCCTCGAGGATCCAGCGGAACTGCCGGGTGTGCGACCAACGTGAAGTCATCGAACTGCCAGTAGTCGTCACCAGGCTGGCCGAAGTAGTAGGGCACTAGACCCACTGGTTCGCCGTAGTCGGCGGACTCGGGGGTGAGGTTCACCAGGTACAGCGGCGAGCCAGCCGCGCTGAACCTCGCAGCGTCGGAGATGTCGTCGACGTACTTCTCACCCTCGACTTCCGCGTGGTAACCGCTGAAGTCGATGGGTGCGTCGAACTTCACCACCACTCCGCCGACAGGGCTGAAGCCATCGAGCTCGTTCAGCTCGTCTATGCTCGTCTGGAATCCGTAGAGCTGACTCGTGGTCGCGACCGTGCGTGGGCTGATCTCCACGCGTAGCCCCGTCGGGCTGGACGCATCCACGTGGGTGTAGCGATTGGATGGAAACAGCTCGGCGTCGCTCTCCCCCAGGACGCCGTAGCGCACGTTGCTCGTTCCCGGCTGCCACTCCGGCGGGGCAACGCCCCCTGCGGCATCACCATCGCCGCTGCCACACGCGGTCAAGCAAGCGCCAGCAAGCGCCACCAAGAGCACCTCACCCCCGAACCTCCAGACCATGAGACATCCTATCAGACCGGCTGGCCGCTCGGGAACTTGGACGGCAGAAACGCCTGGCGCCGCGGTGCCGGATGGCCTGGAATCAGCCTGCCTGGCTCTGGCGCGTCAACAAGTAGCCCACGGTGCCGCGGATCACCGCCTGGAGCATCAGGACCACGTCTTCGATGCTGGCTCGCTGATCCCGGATGCTCTCGAGTCCGCCGATGAACAGCGACACGAAGGTGTCCGCGACCGAGCTGAGCGGTGGCAACTTCTCCACGTCGAAACCCACCTTGGCCGCGCCCTGGGCGAGGTCTTCGGCCAACTCACGGCGCGCGCGAGCCTCGCACGCCACGATCGCGTTCCCCAGCGCAGAGGTCGTATCCCTACGGTACCGAAGGAAGATGTCGATCATGGCCGGCTCGGAGATCAGCGCCTCCAGGCTCTTGCGCACCGTTGTCTCGCTGTTCTCGATCGGGCCGCGCTCGCGCCCCGCCGCGCGGACTTCGCGCAGGATCTGGGTGATCCGACTGGAGATCTCCTCAGCAGCCACGGCCAGGATCTCGTCCACGTTCTTGAAGTGGACGTAGAAGGCTGGCTGCGTGACGCCGACCCGTGCGGTCACCGCGGTCGTGGTGACCGCCGCCACTCCGCCGGTGCGGGCCAGCTCCGCCGCAGCCTGGATCAGCTGGTTGCGGGTGCGCTCCTTCTTTTCCGCACGGGTAAGGCGTCGAGGCGCTCGATCCTCAGGCACCTCGGTGACTGAAGAATCGGGCGCTGACTCTTCATCGGTTTCGTCTACTGGAACTCGAGACGCCAACGCAGGTCTGCACCCAGATTGCCCAGACTCGAGCTCCCCAGGTCGTTCACGTTGTCGTACGAGCCCTCCACGCTCACTCTGCGATTGAGGCGCCACTCTAGGTTGGAGCGTACCTCACGTGAGTCCGATATGCCGCTAGTTACGTTCGCTCGGATACGATCAGCGAGTCTTTTTCCGATGGTAACCGTGGGCTCGGTGCGACCCGTTCGCGACGAGTAGCTGCTCCCGAAGTTGAACTCGTCGATCACCGGCACCGCCTTGGTCACCGCTTGATCAGCGCCAGTCAGTGTGCCTAGCGCTTCCAACGCAACACTTTCACCGACACTCGCCGACTGCGCTTGATCCAGCTCTGCACGCGTCAGGCCAATCGTCAGTAGCAGCACGATGTCGTCTTGAGAGAGCGCAGGGTTGCTGGTCAGATCGATCTTCAGCTGCTCCGTGTCGCCGTAGGCGTGCAGCGTGATGTTCCAGCGTCCACCCGTGGCGCTCGCAGCGCTGCTGCCTCCTGCGCTTCCGGTATCGCCTCCACTTCCCGTCGCCGCCGCGGCGTCGGAGTACCGACGATACTCGGTGCTGGCGGTAACATCGACTCGGGGTGCGATGCGCGTGAGGTCGTCGAAACGCACCGAACCCTGCTGGACTTCGAACTCGCTCTGGCGCAGACGGATGCGCCCACCAGGCTTGAGCTTCAGCGATCCGCGCATGCCGAAGCGCTGATTCGTGCCGGAAAGCAGCAGTCCTTGGCGTCCCACGACGAGCTCTGCGTCAATCAGGTTGTTGCTCAGGGTCAGCGCTCGGCTGGCCTTCACCGTGATGTCGAACTCCAGGCGATCGTCGGCAGGATCGTACGACTCGAACTGGGTCCGCTTCCCCCTCGACGCCAGGCTGGAGATGTCGACGGCCATCGTCACGGGGCGTGTGTAGCGGAAGGACTGGATGGTGACGTCCCCGGTCAAGCGTGGCAGAGCGGGTTCTCCTCCTGGCCCGCGGGCCTGAGGATCCCAGCTCGCGATCAGCGCCGCATCTGCGGTTGTTTCGACGCCGGAAGTCAGAGGCAGGCTGATGTCCTCAGCGTTGATCACGAAGCGGGCGCGTCCGAGCTCGGTCCCGCTGAGGCGAGCATCGCCGGTCACCTTGACGGTGCCGCTGCCGACTCTTGCGCTGCCTCGACGCACCGCGATCTGGTCCGAGTCGACGCTGATCTCGAACTCGACATCCGACAGCGTATTGCCGACACCCACGAGCGCGAGCTCGCCCCCGGTCAGCTGGAACCCTCCAGAGTAGGTCAGCTGACGGAGGGGGCCCCTGACTGCGAGGTTTCCTCTCACCAGCCCCTTGGCTCGGTCCACCCTCGGCAGCGCCTTGGCCAGGCTGGAGAGATCCAAGGGCCTCAATTCCATACGAAAATCAACGTTCGGATCGCGTCCCAGCTGCGTGACTCCTCCAGAGAGGTCGAACACCGCTTGGGCGGTACCCGGGCTGCGCAGACCGATAGCCACGTGCTCTGCACTCACCCCTTGCCCCCGGATCACGATCGGCTTCGCGTCGACGAGCTCCAGCTGCGCCCCGCTACGACTCATGTCCAGGGCCTTCAGCTGGATCGTGGCGTTGGCCTCCCGTGGCCGATCCAGAGGCAGATCTGCGATGTCGATGTGGGCGCTGAGTCGACCCTTGGGGGGAGCTGACACGGCGAGCGCTGGGGACACCTCCGCGAAGGCTCCAACATCCAGATCCTCCAAAGTCACACCGCCCTTGACCCGCTTCGAGCGCTGCCGCGTGATCTGGAGATCGCTGAGCTTCACCTGACCTCCAAAGAGCTCGCCATCCACGTGGAACACGCCATCTGGCTCGTCCTTCTCCCAGCGCGCGCGATTGAACGGAGCCGTGATCGGGGCGCCGCAGCGCGTGCGGCCAACCACGACTGGCTTCTTCTTCTCGAGCGGACGCAAGGCCACGTCGAGAATGGATCCCGGCAGCTTCGTGGTGCCCACGTGCATCCCTCCGAGCACCACGCTCGCGTCGAAGCTCAGCTGATCGACACTGCCGTACACCTCCGCGGTGCCGCTCGCGTAACCAGACACGAAGTCCGCGAGCGAGCCCATGGACTGAAAGGCTGGCAGCGGGACGCGCGTGCCAACGCCGTGACCACGCAGGATGCCGCCGCGCTGCAGAGCGAGCGACCCCAGGAACACGCCGCCGCCCTTGCTCAAGCTGAAGCTCGGCATGTCGAGCTCGAAGCCAAGGTAACTCGCGTCGCGATCGAGCCAGCGGAAGTCGAAGCTCGCGCTGGCCTTGTCGTACCGCTCCTCGAACAGCTCGAGCTTCCCGAAGTTCCCTTCGCCTCGCACCTGCAGGAAGCCACCGCCGCACTTGTCCGCCTTGCCACCGAAGTCGAAATGCACGCTCGCCTGGACGGCGCCGCGGCCCTTGATCGGCTCGAACCGTGGATCCTCGTCGAAATGCCACATGGCAAAGAAATCGCGGATGTCGAGGTCGTTGCTCGCGACCTCGGCGTCGACGAGCACCGTCGCGTCGCTGTCGAAATCGAGCTTCGCGCTGGACACGTCGAAGTGACTCGTACCCTTCTTGCCATGGACGTTGGACAGCTCCAGCACCAGGGGACGAAAGCGAGTGTTCGCGCGCTCGATGTCTCCGAGCGGAAAACCACCGAACTCGAAGCCCTTCACCTTCATGTGACCCTCGAGAACGGGGTCTCCGAAGGTGCCAACCATCTGCGCGTCCAGCTCCGCCAAGCCAGCGATCGGGATGTCGACGAGCGGTCCAATGTCTGCCAGCTCGATCTTCGTGCCCTCGGACACACCCAGCTTGAACTGGTTGTTGAAGCCAAGGGAGACCACGCTGGCTAGCAGACGGCTGTGACCGAACTGCCCTCTCACGTCGTAGAACTCGAAGGCCTTCGGGCGCACGCCTATGCGCGCTCGCACGACTTGCGGCGCGCGAACCCCGATCATGTGTTTCCGCGCGGGGTCATGATAGGCACGATCGAAGATCTCGAAGCGACTTGCCTCGGTGTACATCTGCGCGTCGAGCTTGAGCGGAACCAGCGTGCCCTTGAGGTCGGTGATCAGCGTTCGATCGAGATCCCACTGGCAGACTGTGTTCTCGGTGACGTCGAGATCGCGCATCAAGCCGGGAAAATCCATGCCCTTGCCATCGAGCTTGGCCATGGAGATGCGTGGCTCTTTCGCCAACGGTTCGATGCGAACCTCGCTGATCTCGAGGTCGCCGTTGGCGTAGCCGACCTTGATCTTCGGCAACTCCACGACGTCCTTGGCCAGCTCGACCTGAGCGTCGAGGTACTTGGCGAAGGAGTAGCCTCCCATCCCGATCTTGCCGCCCTTCAGGCGACCGCTGAAGCTTGGTAGCTTGCTGCTCCCATCGAAATGGACGCTACCGCTCAGACCGACCCAGCCCCCGAGCTTGGTCCCCGTGTAGCGGTTCACCGGCTCGATGGGGGCGCGCAGGAACAGGTGGCCATCCAGCAGCGGCAACTCGTCGGGGCGCGGGGTCACGCGCACGCCGCTCAGCCGCAGGGCGACCCGGTAGGGGTTCTTGGTCAGCTCATCCACGCGGCAGCTCGCTGCCGTGCCCTTGCGCTCGCTGTCGTCCGCGGCGCCCAGCAGCGCCAGGCGGCGGACGAGCACCCCGCCGCTCTCGTAGCGCGCTCGCAGATCCAGCTGACACACGACGTCCTCGTCATGAGCCGGGTCGGCGTGTGTCCGCTCGGGTTCCTCCCGATCGCCAGCTCTGGGATCGTGGCGCAGGATGCGCTCTCGCTCCCGCTCGACGTGGGTCTCCCCCGCGCGGACCGCGACCTCGAACGCCAGCCGGTCCTCGGCGTAGACGTCGATGTCGACACCTTGAGTGGTGACGTGAGTCGCTCGATCGATCTGAAGGTCCACCGCCGCGTCCGAGATGGCGATCGAAGCGAAGGGCGCGCGTTCGAGCGGCTTCGATTTTCCGCTGGGCTTTGGCAGACGGTAGTCGAGGTTCTTGAGCTTGCCGTCCTCGAGCACGACGCGCGCCCGTGGCGCTTCGATCTCGATGTCCCCGGCATCCAGGCGCCCGGACAGCAGCGCGAAGAGTCGAGGAGCCACCCGCACACTGCGAGCGGTCAGCACCGGGGTGCCTTGGTCGTTGGCTGGGACGACGACGTTCTCGAGGCTGAGGCGGAGCGGCAGCAGCTGGACGCGGACTTCGTAGGTCGCCTTCACGCCGAGCTGCTCATCGAGCACCCTCGCCGTCTCTACTGCGAGCCGGCTTCGCGCCGCGTCGGTCCGCAGCAGGATGCCGGCCACCACGGGCAACAGACCGATCAACGCGAACAGCGCACACAGCAGCTGCGCGATGCGCCGACCCCAGGTCGCTCGACGACCGGCGCGCGAGCGCCTGCGCTCCTGAGGCGCGACCGGGGCAGGGCTCTTGGTGTCGGACATCGGGTTAGGTCGAAGGCCCCCGCTCGGGAGTGCCAACCCTGGGAAAGCTATCGCGAAACCGAGCCCGAGGACGCCATTCGAGCGAAAAAAGGCCAGGCCACGAGCAGCCTGTTGGCCTGACGGCGGCCAGGGAGTCAGCTTGGCGCGCTGAATCCAGTCTCCCTGCACTCCCGAGGCGCGTTCCGCCGCCCAGCGAAGGAACTCCATTGGAGGAATGCCATCACCCGCCTCGCAGGCCGCTGAGAAGCTGCGTTTCCAGCAGGGAGAACGCGGGGGGCCGTGGGGCCGGAGGACCCATCGGCGACGCGCACACTGCCCCGGCAGCGAGCAAAGCCTGCGATGACGATCCAGGGACGGTGCTGGAGCCGCGCTCCCAAGCGCCGCGGGCGCTGGTTCCCCGTCCATATTTTCCCCAGGGAAATTATACACCGATCGCGCCGCTGACGACGACCTGGCGTTCGTCAGGGCCAAGACGTCGGGGCTGCACCGCAGCTGTCTGCGACACCGCGCCCGGCGCTTCCCGAGCGGCGGCTGCGCGCGGTCAGCAATCTACTCTCCCTGGGGGCGCTCCCCCGGTTCTCCAGAGCTGGCAGTGACCACCACCGCACCTCACCCCCAGACCCGAGCGATGGGTCCACGGCCCGAGAAATCGGCTCCGGGGCCTCTGTCGGGCCTGGTCCTGCCGCAGCGGCGATTTGCCCGGGGCTTCGGCTTGGGGCAGCCTGCCCTGGGCGGCGCAGCGCGGGATCCGGCGACCAGCGCCGAATGGAGGGGTCTCACGGCGATTTTGTGCTAGACGCGGCGACCCCCCTGGTGGCGGCCCCGAGGACGGGCCGGCACTGCGTCGATGAACCGCCGTGAACCGGCGTGAGTAACCTGGCTGCTACGCCACGCCGCGACCGAGATGCCGCAAATGACGTTAGCCCCCGATCAGAGCAACAAGACCCGCGTCATTCAGGCGGTGGCCCGGGCCGTCGAGCTGGCTGAGGACGGCGAGTCCAGGATCGAGGTCGTCGCGATCAACGACGCCGATCTCGAAGGACTCAAGGGAGTCGATCTACGTCCGCTGCTGGACCGCATGATCGTGGCGAAGCACGCCGATCTGGGCCTCGACGCCCTGCTCACCGCTGGTGTGCTCGATCGCCTGCTGCCCGAGGTTCAGGCGATGGTCGGGTTCGGCGACGGCGAGTGGCGTCACAAAGACGTGTGGAAGCACACCAAGCAGGTCGTCACCCAGGCCGTGCCACGACTCAACATCCGCTGGGCGGCGCTCTTTCACGACATCGGCAAGGTGCGCACCCGCTCCTTCGGCGACAACGGCGAGGTGCACTTCTTCGGCCACGAGGTGGTCGGCGCCCGCATGTTCGACAAGCTCGAGAAGCGGCAGCGCTTCTTCTCCAGCGAGGAGACGCTGCGCGACTCGATCCGCTTCTTGGTGCTGAACCACCTACGCGCGGGGCAGTACGACAGCCACTGGACCGACAGCGCGGTGCGCCGTTTCCACAAAGAAATTGGCCCGCACTTGAACGATCTGCTCTGCCTGTCCCGCGCCGACATCACCACCAAGCGCGCCCTGAAGAAGAAGAAGGGCATCGCCAAGATCAACGAGCTCGCGACGCGCATCCAGGACCTGGCAGAGCTCGACGCGAAGGTCCCCCCGCTCCCGAAGGGTGTCGGCAACGAGCTGATGCAGCATTTCAAGCTGCCGCCTTCGAGGCTCCTGGGCGACATCAAGCGCGCGCTCGAAGCGGCATGCGAGGCCGGGGAGATCAAGCCGAACCAGGAGTCGGGATACTACGTGCAGTTCGTGGCGGAGCACCCCGAGCGATTCGGGCTAAGATAGCCGCATGCGGGGCCTGCGACTCGGTGGCGTGCTGGTCAGTCTCGGCTTGTACGCCGCCTGCAGCGCTGGCGACGGTGGTGCTGCGACGCGGAGCGGCGGGTCTGGTGCAAGCGCGGCTCAAGGTGGCAGCGCTGGTTCCAGCGGCCAAGGCGGGGGCAGCGGCGGGTTCCTCGACGCGGACGTGCCCGACAACCATGTCGATATCGACGCTGCTTGCAGCAGCACCGCGGTGCGCGCCGAACACCGCCCCCTGGCGGCCCTGCTGGTCGTGGATCGCTCCAAGAGCATGGACGTGGCGACGAGCGGCGGTACGCGGTGGTCAGCCCTGAGCAGCGCCGTAGTGACTTTCCTTGCGGATACTGATACGGAGGCTCTGCAGCTCGGCTTGGTGCTGTTCCCCGAGTTCCTGAGCGGCAGCCCACCGAGTTCATGCGCCAGCGACAAGGACTGCGGGCCCTACGGGCCGTGCCAGGACCTGGGCAGCTTCGATCAGTGCTTCGCGGCCCTGGGCAGCGCGCCCTACGTGTCATGCGAAGCCAGCGACTACGCACCACGCGTAGCGATTGGCCCCGCCAGCAGCGTCGCGAGCGACGTCACCAGCAGCATCGCGGGGGTCACGCCCAGCGGCAATACGCCGACCTCCGCCGCGCTCCTGACCGCGATCGACTCGTTGCGCGTCTGGGCCGCCAGCCACACCGATCACCGGCTCGCCGTGATCCTCGCCACCGACGGCGACCCCACTGATTGTATCCCCACGGATTCCTCGGCGATCTCGCAGATCGCGGCGGACGGTCTCGCAGGATCTCCGAGCGTCTCCACCTTCGTGCTCGGCGTAGGCATCAATAGCGGCGCGCTGCAGCAGATCGCCGCGGCCGGCACAGAACCAGACGTCGGCGTGGTGTTCGCCGATGTCGGAAGCGACGCCTCGAGCAACCTGACCGAGGCTCTACGCAGCGTGCGCATCGAAGCCCTGGGCTGCGACTTCTCGCTGCCCGAGGCGCCGGCCGGGTTCAGCCTCGACTACGACAAGGTGAATTTCAGCGTGGGCTCGGGGGGAGAGACGAGCCAGGTTCCGAGGGTGAGCGACGCGAGTCAGTGCGGCAGCGAACCCGGGTGGTACTACACGGGCGACCCCAGCATGCCCAGGGGCATCAGCGCCTGCCCTGCGACCTGCGATGGCCTGCGCTCTGGGGACCTCGATCGCGCGCAGTACCTGCTGGGTTGTGAGACCCTCGTGAGGTAGCGACGATGAAGCCAGCAACAAAAGCGCTATCCGCGCTGCTCCTGACGCTCGGTGGCTGCGCAGGTAACCAGGCTTCTGCATTACCTCCGGGAAGCGCTGGTGGCTCGATCCACGCAGCTACGACGAACCGTCCACCAGACACTCCCGACGCTGAAGCGACGCCTCACGCTCCGCCCGACGAAGCTCGCGCGCCCTCGCCACGGGCGGCGCCGGTCGAGGTGGTCGGCGTCGGCTCGCCGCGGAGCTTCGTGCGCCTGGAGAACGCGCTGGTGGTGTTCCTGGCGACGGGGAACGACGACGACGTCGCGTCACCTCTCCTGCTCCACGCGGGCAAGGCGACCCGCTTCGACGCGTTGCTGGGCGGCAAGGAGTTCGTCGCCGGCCTGTGGGGCTTCGAGGGACGCTACCCGAGCGATCTCTACGCGCGCATCAGCGACTCCACCCAAGCCGGTGACAAGACCACCGCAGCTCACCTCGTCGGTGCAAAGTGGCGCCCGGTGCGCACGAAACTCGACCTGCATCGCTCGCCACTCTGGTCTCCTCCCGGATACACGCGGCAGCCAGCTGCGCCCTCGTTGACGGCGGGCTGTGACCACGCCGTGACCGCCGTGCTCTGGACACAGCAGGTCAACGAATCCGGAGGCGCGGCTAGCGGCATGCGCGTCAGCTTGGGTGAGCGATGCTCGACGCTGGCGGACGTCGCCTCGGATGCGCCCTACGCCATCGAGCTGTGGCCCGACTCGGGCTCCAAGAGCGAGATCCAGGTCCTGCCGGTGCCGCTGGGTTCCCGGATCATCGGCGGCGGCATGGCGGGCAGCACGCTCATCCTCGGCTACCAAAATGGGCCAGAAGCGAAGATCTTCCTCTGGGATACAGAAGCACGGAGCGCCACGGACATCAGCGGAGTGCCCGCAGGCCTGACGTCGATGTGCGTGCAGCGAGGTGGCGAGCTCTGGGCGACGGGCGGCGGATCCCTGTGGAACTACTCTGCTGGAAGATGGATCGAGCTGGTGCTGCCCGACTTCGCCGGCACTGCGGCGCGCCCGGAGCAAGTCGCCTGCCTGGGTGAAGACATCGCGGTGATCGCCAGCGCAGGCGCGGCCGGGCTGCTTCGAGCGGCGACAGGGTTGGTCTATTGGTCTGGCCAGCACCAGGGGGTGATGAGCGCGAGCTTCCTCGACGAGCTGCCCGAGGGCGTCGAGGAGATGAAGTGAGGAGCCGCAGCCGGACGGCGATTCCCTGCAAATCTCGGCTGTGCCCGGCTGGTTTGTAGTTCCAGTTGCGTGTCACGCCGCGGCGCGTCATTAGGGTGGGATGCATCAGCCCACCGGACTGCTGGCCTTCTGGAAGAACTACGATCGCAACACCTATCTGGAAGCGGCGATCCTCGCGGACAGGCTCGGCTACGACTCGTTCTGGCTGCCTGAGGTCTGGGGCTACGAGGTGTTCAGTCTCCTCACGGAAATCGCCCTGAAGACCAAGCGCATCAAGCTGGGTACCGGCATCGTGAACGTGTACAGTCGGAGCCCGGCCTTGATCGCGATGCAGGCAGCGACCCTGCAGGAGATCAGCGGCGGACGCCTGATGCTCGGTATCGGGAGCAGCGGAAAGAACGTGATCGAAGGCTTCCACGGGCGGCCTTTCGAGAAACCGCTGACCCAGGTGCGCGACGTGATCCGCGTGGTTCGCACGCTGCTCGATGGACGGCCGCTCAACGAGGCCGATGCCAAGCTCTGGGACTACCGTCCATTCACCCTCGAGGTGAAGCCGCCGAAGCAGAAGGTGCCCATCTACGTGGCCGCTCTGAAACCCAAGGCCATCGAGAGCATAGGCGAGATGGCGGACGGCTGGATGCCAGTCTTCTGGCCCTACGAGAAGCTCGAGCAAGGCCGCAAGTGGATCGCCGAAGGCGCGAAGAAGGCAGGACGAAACCCCAACACCATCGTCACCGCTCCGTTCACCACGGCGATCCCGCTGCCCGGACGGCAGGCAGCCTCGAAGGCTCGCGAGCTGATCGCCTTCTACGTCGGTGGCATGGGCGAGTATTACAAGGAGCTGCTGACCAACTTCGGGTACGGTGAGGAGTGCGAGCGCATCGCCGAGCTGTACAAGGACAAGGCCACGCGCAGCCAGGCGGAGGCTGCGGTGACGGACGAGATGATCGAGGCGCTGACCGTGAGCGGGAACCCCCTTCACTGCGTCCGCGAACTGCGCAGACGCCGGGAGTACGGCCTGGACTTGCCGATCATCACCCTGCCGCCGAACCTACCAGGTTGGGCGCTGAAGGCGTTCATCGTGACGATGGCACCTCGCCGCTTCCCCTGAGCGCGTCACTGCTGAGGCTTCACGAAGCTCCCCAGAGCGCGGTCCTTGATTACCCCAGGGAACTGATGCACCTGGTTGTGCATGGCAACGTAGACGCCCGGCCGCACCAGCTGCACCGCTATCAGTGCTTCCGTGAGGTTTTGTAGCGCGTCGGTTGAGCGCAGCTGGTACGGCCGCATCGCCCCCGTCAACACGATCGGCACCGGCGGAGTCCCCGGGCGGCAGAGCACCTCTCCGGTGTGGGCCAGCCGATCAGTGCCGTGGACTATCACGACGCCGTCCTGGCTCTTGCACAGATCCCACGCGCTATCCCGAATCAGTCGATGATCCGCCTCGCTCATCTCCAGGCTGTCCTTGTTCATCAGCGCAACACGAGAGATGGACACGCCGCGCAACTCCAGCGAACCGAGCATCACGTCGAGCACGCTGATCTTGTTCTCCAGCACCCCCCGCAGCTCGTCGTAGGTCTTCTCGATGGTGCCACCGGTGGAGATCAGGGCGATGCGACGCATGGCCCCTCAGTAGCGCCTGGAGAGAGGCGTCGAAAGGGCTATCTGGCAGGCGCGAGCTCGAGCCCCGGACGCCCCCCGGTGGCCTTCGAGACGGCATCCGCCCGACGACTGTCGGGGTACACCAGCCAGCGGCGCAGCTCGGCGTCCGGCGCGGCGACGAAGGCGACACCCGACTCCCTCTGGCTCACCCCCAGGTCGCCCAGGAGTCGCCCCAGGTCGACCGCGCTGCCTTGCAGACCGTAGCGCGCGTTCAGCTCGCTCAACACCGACGAGCCCAGGGTGCGGTCAACGACCTGCATCACCTTGGCGAGCGGCCAGACCTCCGAGGCTTGTCCCCCCTCTCGCAGTACCTCACGAAGGCCGTCCTCGAGACCGAGGCGACCTCCACTGCTGCGCCGCGCCTCGATGTCCGCGAGCAAGCACACCAGGGCACCACCCCAGTAGACCGCGTCGTAGTCCTGAGTGCCTTCGAGACCCGTGCTGCGCATCGCGTCCAGCCCCTTGTGCATCTGGTGCGCGAACTCGGTCCACACGTCGACCTCGGTCTTGTTCCCGGCGCGCGCGCGGATCACGGGCTCGTAGTAGGTCGCGAGACCTTCGTCGAACCACTTGCCCTCACCACTGAAGGAGGGCACTCCGAGATGAAACAGCTCATGCACGAGGATCCAGTCGTCATCCAGCTCCGCCTGGCTCGCGTCCTCGCCCACCAGCAGGGCGATCGCCGGGGCGCTGGCTGGCAGCACCTTCCCGAAGATCACGTCGTCTCGGTTCCGCACGGGAACCAAGAAGAGCGTCGCGCGGCTGACAGGAAAGCCGCGCCAGAACGTACTCACGGCAGTCGCCGAACGCCCGACCCAGGCCAGGAGCTCCTTGCGAGCCTCGGGGCGGTGCTCGAGGCGCGGCAGACTGACCACCTCGAGCGTGCCATGCTCGCAGGCTGGATCGGCGGAACCGGTACAGCTGATGGGAGGAGGAAAGCTCAGCGTCTCGACCTTCAAGTCACCGAACGCCGAGTAGGTTGCGACGGGGATCTCCTGGGCCAGCAGCTCGTAGTCGCCCTCTCCGGATGGACCGTGCGCTCCGACCGAGCGTAGCCCCGTGCGAAACTTGGTTCCGTGCGGCAATTTAATGGAGACCGTCACGGGCAGCCCGGCCGGCAGGGGCTCCGGCAAGAGCAACCAGGTCGACGCCGGGGAGACCACTGCAGCGCCGGCCGCATCGGACTGATGCAGCGCGATGTCGAAATCCTGATACTCGTCGCCCATCTCCGCCAGGTTCACCTCGTAGTGGATGCGTACGTCGCGACCGGCGTCCTGAAGAATGTAGGCGCGCTGGTCGCGCCCCAAGGGATGGTCACCCTGCCAGACGCGCACGAAGGGCGCTGCGCCCTCGGCGTCCAGCGCAAAGCTCCGCACCTCGGGACCGCTACAACGCGCGTCCACGTCGAGCACGGCCCCGGGGGCGTCGCGCAGCTCCACTGAGTAGTGACACCGATCCGCCGAGCGCGGCGACCGAGGCGGACCGGCGCAACCGACCAGGAGCGGCAGGGCGCCGCAAGTGAGGATCCAGCGCCGGTCCATGGCTTCTCTCAAGCCTGGGGCGTAGTCGTGGCCATGGCAAGGAAGGCCTGGGAGGCGAAGGGCGCGACCAGACCTGGCAGCCCCTCCTTTGGAGCGAGCTGCCCCACGAGACCGAACAGCAGCACCAGCGTGCGCTCCACGTAGAAGTAGCCTTCCGGGTACTCGATGTGGCGCATGATCTCACGCAGGCGTCCTCGTGTTTGCTCGAATCCCGCGAGCTTCTCCACGGTGTCTCGATCGAGCTTCGAGAAGTCGTCGATGCGCACGTTCGCGAGCACCTTCAGGTACTCCTTGGCCACACCCGCCAGCAGCTCTCGGTCGCCGCCCGGCGCCACGAAGCCCATCTTCTCCAGGCCATCGATGATCTGGTCGTCGTTTCGCGTGAGCGCGCCCAGCACCACCGTCTGCATGCCCTGGGCGAGCGCGTCGGTGACCTCCTCGACGGCGCCATGATCCAGGATGACCAACGTCGGGGTCGTGCTCCCTTCGGGGACGCGCACCAGGAAGTTCCCAGGGTGCGGATCTGCATGAAATATCCGCGCGGTAAATAGCATCCGGAAGTAGCACTCGACGAGCAGCGAGGCGACCGCCTTGGGCTCGACGCCCATGCGCTCGTAGGCCCCCATGTCGGTGATCTTGCTTCCTGACTCGAAGCTCATGGTGAGCACGCTCGCGGCGGTGAGCTGATCGAGCACCTTGGGTATCACCACCCCTGGCATGCCCTCGAAGACGTCACGCATGCGCTCGATGTTCTTGCGCTCGTTGGTGTAGTCCGTCTCGCGGTTCAGCATCGCAGACAGCTGTTCCAGGACCCGCTCCAGGCGCGACACCAGGATCAGGCGACGAATCACCGGCAGCAGAGCGCGAATCGTCGCCAGATCCCGACGGATCAGGCTCTGGATGCCGGGGTAGAGCACCTTCACCGCCACCCGCTCCCCGTCCTTCGTCACGGCCTGGTGCACCTGCGCCAGCGAGGCAGCGGCGATGGGCGCCTCCGAGAACTCGGAGAACTCCGAGAGGGGATCGGCTCCGAGCGCCTCTTCCAGGCGGTCGCGCACCTCATGGAACGGACGCGGCGGGACTTCGTCCTGGAGCTTCTCCAGCGCACGTCCATAGGCCCGAGGCAGGAAGCCACCCAGCACGCTGAGCACCTGTCCCAGCTTGATGAAGATGCCGCGGAGTCGCGTGAACCCTGCAGCCAGGCGCTCCGCGTTGCGCTCGTGGACCGCCTCCCAGCGCGCCTCGACGCGTCCCGCCAGTCCCTTCGGGAGCGGCAGCTTGCTGAGTCCCCACTGCCAGCCGTAGGAGAAGAAGATGCTCCAGAACAGCCACATCACGCGAAGGGAGCGCCACACGACCGCTGAGGGTAACGGAAGCTCGGTCGCGCAACGGAACAAACCGCCGAGCTTGCAGCCGATCCAGCACCTGGAGTCTTGCCGACGCAGAATCAGCGGGCTTTGCTCACAAATGCGCTTCAGGTTCTTCAGCGACGACCGTAGGCCCTCTCATGGGAGATCTCGCACCCGTCCCGACGAACGCGATCGCGCCAGCCGTCGTACTCGACGAGTTGCTGGAGCAGGTCATGGGCGATCGGGAGCAGCTCGCACTCTTGGTCGAGCTGTTTCTGGAGGACCTACCGCGCCGGGTGAGCGAGCTCGAGCGCGCCATTCG
The DNA here is from genome assembly GCA_020430865.1 of Myxococcales bacterium. Next base: position 10,520 of record JAGQIY010000886.1, on the reverse strand, counting down.
CTCGGGAGATCCCGAGCAGGTGCGCCGCGCAGCCCATCCGATGAAGGGCGCCTGCGCCCAACTCGGGGCGGAGCCCGCGCGGCAGGCGATGTGCGCCATCGAGCAAGCTGGCAAGCAGCGTGACGTGGCCCAGGCCGAGGAACTCGCAGACACCGGCTACGCCGAGCTCAAGCGCCTGGCCGACACGCTTCGTGAAGCGCTCACCGCGGGAGATCAGCCATGAAGGTGCTGCTCGCTGACGACGAGCCCGTGACCCGCGCGATGCTCTGCGGCTGGCTCCGCAACTGGGGGTATCAGGTGCTGATGGCCACCAACGGTCGCGAGGCGATCACCGCCCTGGAGAGCGACCCAGACCTGCGCCTGGCGATCATCGACTGGGAGATGCCCGAGGTCGACGGCGTCGAAGTGTGTCGCTACGTGCGCGAGCGCAAGAGCGACGAGTACGTCTACCTCATGCTTCTTACCGCACGGAATGGCGCGGAGGACATCGTCGCGGGTCTGGAGGCAGGCGCCGACGACTACCTGACCAAGCCGTGCAATCGCCACGAGCTGAACGTCCGCCTGCGCGTCGGGCGACGCATCATCGAGCTGCAACAGGCGCTGGTGGCGGCGCGGGAAGCGCTGCGCGTCGAGGCGATGCACGACGGCATGACCGGCCTGCTCAACCGCACCGCGTTCCTCGAGCGCATGAAGGGAGAGCTGTCGCGCAGCGAGCGCGAAGGCCTCCCGCTGGGCGTGCTGATGATCGACCTCGATCACTTCAAGCAGATCAACGACACCAACGGCCACGCAGCGGGAGACGCCGTACTCAAGGAGGTGGCCAAGCGGGTCACCGGGATCCTGCGTAGCTACGACGTCGTGGGTCGCCTCGGTGGAGAGGAGTTCGGCGTCCTGCTGCCTCAGTGCAGCACCGAGCAGGCGCGGCGCTTGGGGTCGCGGGTGCTCGCCGCCATCCGCACCGAGCCCATCGTCGCCGGTGGAGTCACGCTGGAGGTAACGGCGAGTATCGGTGCTTGCTCCACGGAGCAAACCCTGGACCGGATCCCGGAGGCGCTGCTCGCCGCGGCAGACTCCGCGCTCTATCGCGCCAAGCGGGAAGGGCGGAACCGCGTCCAGGTGGTGATCGGCACCGACTGGCCCAAGCTGGGGGCGACCCTGCGTCCGGCCAGCGTGAAGCCGGTGCTGCTGACCGGCAGCTGACGGTTTGCGCCAGACCCTGAGCGACGATACACCGTCCGGAGGTGAGCGAACCCGACGAGCGAACGCAGGACGAGGCGCTGGATGAGTCCACGGAGGCCCGCTCGCCAGCCCTGGCCAGCGACGCGGAGGTCTACCGCCGCGCGTTGCTCGTGCTCGGAGTCGGTGCGCTGATCCTCGCGGCACTGGTCGGGATCCGGGGCCGCTCCATCGCCCGCGCCAGCCAGGCCCCGGAGCCTTCGGTTGCGGCGCCCTCACCCCCACCTGCTACGTCGCCGAGCGCCACACCGGATGCACCAGCCAGCGCTCCCCCGCGCCTGGATCAACGCGTGGGTCGCTGCGGACCGCTGGATCCAACCGCGCCCGATCATTTCGCTGAACCGCGGGAGCTCTCTCTGGGTCAGGTATGGATCCCCAGGGAAGGAGGCCACGACGCTGACTTCGGCTACGACGTGTTGATTCACTTCCACGGCCACAAGCCCGCCCGCAAGATCGTTCAGCCGTTCTCGGATCGCCTGGTCTACGTCGGGATCGATCTCGGCACGCTCACCGGTGACTACAGCAAGCCACTCAGCAAGGAGGAGACCTTCCTCGATCTGCAGCACTCCCTGCGATTGGCATTGCAGAAGCACTCGGGCAACGAGAAAGCCCACGTTCGAAGCCTCACCCTGAGCGGCTGGAGCGCCGGTGTCGGCGCCATCCCGACCCTCCTCAAGCGTTTCTCTGCGGATATCGACGCGTTGATCTTGCTGGACGGTTTGCACGCCGGCTGGAAGCTCGACAAGCCGACCGACGGAACCGCGGCTTCGGTCGAGGTGCACTACCTCACCCCAGTCATCAGCTTCGCCAAGCAGGCCCTCGCAAACCAGAAGAGCCTCGTCATCACACACTCCGAGGTACCCACCGAGGGCTACGCGCCGACCCACGTGACCGCCGATCGCCTGCTCGAGGCCCTCGAGCTCCGCCGCCAGCCCTTCGACCCCGGCGCCGACGAGTTCGGTCGCTTCTCCTACGTCCAGCAAGGCGGCTTCACCCTGTGGGCCCACCATGGCAGCGAAGAGCGTGGCCACTGCGCCCAGCTCGTGCTGCTCCAGGACGCCCTCCAGCAGCGCGTGCTACCCTGGCTCGAGAGCCACCACAGTGGCCGCCAGTAGCTCATTCCACGGGTTTGGGGGTGAGAGCGCGGAGGGCAGAGATCGCCCCCGTCGTCTTCACTCTGGAATCCCAGAGCCCTGGGTCAGCGTGCGCTTCAGGCCGCTCGTGGACGACGACGAGGACCTGCGAGCCTCGGGCGCAGTTGGCGCCTGCTCTGGTCGGTACTAGACAACGCCCGTGACGCAGACCACCGCTGCCGTGCTCTCGATTGGCACCGAGCTGACGCGAGGAGAAATCACCAACACCAACCAGAGCTGGCTCGCGAGTCAGCTCACGGCCCTGGGTGTGGAGGTTACGCACGCGGAAACAGTCGCCGACGACCCCGACGCGATCATCCAGAGTCTGCGCCGCCTCGGCGAACGGCACCGCTTGATCGTCTCCACCGGCGGCCTCGGACCCACTACCGACGATCTGACCAGCGAGACCGTAGCGGCGCTGCTCGGCGTGCCAGTGTCGCGAGACCAGGAGTCACTGGAGATCATCAGAAAGCGCGTGGAGAGCTACGGCAACACCCTCACGCCGTCGAACGCCAAGCAAGCTGATTTTCCGCAAGGATCCACGATTCTCAGCAACAGCGTCGGCTCGGCACCTGGCTTCGCGGTAGACGTCGGCGGCGCCCGCGCCTTCTTCATGCCCGGGGTGCCTCACGAGATGCGCGCCATGTTCTCGACTCACGTGGCTGACTTCGCGCGCAGCTTGAACCCGGACACCCACGTGCACCAGGTCAGGCTGCGCACCTTCGGCCTCCCGGAGAGCAAGGTGAACGACCTGCTTTCGGGAGTGGAAGAGGCGCAGCACGTGATCGTCGGCTACCGAGCTCACTTCCCGGAGATCGAGGTGAAGCTGCTCGCCCGCCGAACGACGTTGGAAGCCGCCAAGCAAGCAGCCCGGGCCGCTGCGGATGAAACCAAGCAGCGTCTCGGCGAGATCGTGTACGGCGAAGGCGACGCAGGGCTACCGGAAGTCGTTGGGCAGCTGCTGCTCGAGCGCGGGCTCAGCTTGGTCACCGCCGAGAGCTGCACCGGCGGTCTCGTGAGCAAGCTGATCACCGACGTGGCTGGCTCGTCCCGCTACTTCACGGCCACCGCCGTCACCTACACCAACGCGAGCAAGCACTACCTGCTCGGAGTCGACCAGCGGCTGCTCGAGGTCCACGGGGCCGTTTCGGCTGAAGTCGCCGCAGCGATGGCGAGGGGTGCCCTCGATCGCCTCGGTGGTGACGTGAGCATCGCACTCACGGGCATAGCCGGGCCCGCTGGAGGCACCGCGGAGAAGCCCGTTGGCTTGGTGCACTACGCCGTGGCAACCAGGGCCGGAGCGCCGGGGCAGACGGCTGGACTCAGCCAGGGCAAGATGATCTTCGGCCGCGAGCGGGAGCGGGTGCGCACGCGAGCGGCTTGGGAGGCGCTCGCGCTGTTGCGCCGGGTGCTGCTTGGCGGACACGCGCCGTGACGGCCGCGGCGCTTCAGCGGACGTTCGTGGCGCTGCATGTTCCGGACGCTGTGACCGAAGCGCTGGTCAGCGCCCAGGAAGGGCTGAAGCGGCGCCTGGAGCTGGCCAAAGGAAGCCGGCGCGCGGGGCCCAGCGTGCGCTGGATCGTGCGCCAGCAGATGCACGTCACCCTGTGCTTCCTCGGTGATACGCCGAGCGATCAGCTCGCGCCTGTACGCGGTCTGCTGGCTGAGCTGGCGCACGATCGCGCCGCGCTCCGCCTCGCGCTGAGAGAAACGCTGGAGATCTTCGGCTCCCCGCGGCGCGCCCGCGCGCTAGTGGCTGGGGTGACTGGCCACGATGTGGCGGCGCTCGATGACCTGCAACGCACCCTGGCGTCTCGCCTGGCGCAGCACGGCTTCGAGCCCGAAAAGCGTCGCTACAACCCCCACATCACCTTGGCGCGGGTCAAGCCAGCGGGCGACGTCCAGCACTGGTTGGCCGAGGAGGCGCTGCACCTCCCCCCCATAAACTTCCTTGGGGAAACACTCCGCTTCTACCGGTCCACGCTGACTCCCAGAGGTGGCGTCTACGACATGCTCGCCGAGGTCCGGCTCGCCGGGTGAAGCTGGACAAAAGACGAGCGGCACCGATCCGCCTGGCAAATCGGCGCCGCTCAAAGTTGCGTTGAGGGCGATCAGTTGGGAGGCGCTGGCGTCACGTGCTCCTGAGGTTCGACGCTCGCGCGCTTGACGTTGAACACCAGCTTGTCGTTGCTCGGTGCCGCGTCCACCTCGACGGTGTCGCCCGGCAGGAAGCGCCCAGCGAGCACCTCCTGCGCGAGCTCGTTCTCGAGGTAGCGCTGGATTGCGCGCTTCAGCGGCCGCGCGCCAAACTGAGGATCCCATCCGGCTTGAGCCAGGAACTCCTTGGCGCCGTCGGTTACGTGGAGCTGCAGCTCGCGGTTCTTCAGCCGGCGCTCGACGCGGCCGAGCTGAATGTCGACGATGCGCGCCAGCTGATCCCTGCCGAGGCGCCGGTAGACCACCGTCTCGTCGAGGCGATTGATGAACTCGGGCCTGAAGAATTTCCTCAGGGATTCCATCGCTGCGCGCTTCATCAGCTCGAGCTTGTCGTCGTCCTCGATGTCGCGGCGCTCCTCGACCGCTGCCAGCTCATGGGAACCCACGTTCGACGTGAGGATGATCACCGTATTCTTGAAGTCGACGGTACGACCCTGGCTGTCCGTGAGGCGCCCGTCGTCGAGCAGCTGAAGCAAGGTGTTGAAGACGTCGGGGTGTGCCTTCTCGACCTCATCGAAGAGCACGACGCTGTACGGTCTGCGGCGCACGGGCTCGGTGAGCTGCCCGCCTTCGTCATGCCCGATGTAACCAGGCGGCGCGCCGATCAAGCGACTGACGCTGTGGCGCTCCATGTACTCGCTCATGTCGATGCGGATCATGGCCTTCTCGTCGTCGAACAGGAACTCGGCCAGCGCGCGCGCCGTCTCGGTCTTGCCGACACCCGTCGGGCCAAGGAACAAGAAGGAGCCGATCGGTCGCTGCTCGTCGCCGAGGCCAGCGCGAGAGCGCCGCACGGCATTGGCCACCGCGACCAGGGCATCGTCTTGCCCCACGACTCGCATGCGCAGGTTCTCCTCCATGTGCAGCAGCTTCTGCATCTCGCTCTCGAGCATCTTGCTCACGGGGACACCGGTCCACTTGGAGACGACGCCGGCGATGTCTTCGTCGGTGACCTCCTCCTTGAGGAACGACTGGCCTTGCTGGATGCGCGCCAGCTCGCTGCGCGCTTCCTGAGCCCTGCGCTCGAGGGACGGGATCTTGCCGTACTGGATCTCGGCTGCCTTGCCCAGGTCACCAGCGCGTCGCGCGTGTTCCTCTTCCGTACGGAACTCCTCGATCTCGCGCGTCGCGTCGCGCACCTGCTCGATGATCTCCTTCTCCTTCAACCACTGGGCCTTCGCGGCGTCGCGCTCGGCACTGAGATCCGCGACCTCACGCTTGAGCTCTTCCAGGCGCTTCTTGCTGCCCTTGTCGCGCTCGCGCTTCAGAGCCTGCTCCTCGATCTTCAGCTGCAGGAGCTTGCGCTCCAGCTGGTCGATCGGGATCGGCATGCTGTCGATCTCCATCTTGATCTTGGAGGCGGCCTCGTCGACCAGGTCGATGGCCTTGTCCGGGAGGAACCGATCGGTGATGTAGCGATTGCTGAGGGTCGCCGCCGCCACGAGCGCCGCGTCCTGAATGCGAATTCCGTGGTGGACTTCGTAGCGCTCCTTCAGGCCGCGCAGGATGGCGATCGTGTCCTCGACGGACGGCTGATCGACCATCACCGGCTGGAAGCGCCGCTCGAGCGCCGCGTCCTTCTCGATGTGCTTGCGGTACTCGTCGAGGGTGGTCGCGCCGATGGCTCGCAGCTGCCCGCGGGCCAGCGCCGGCTTGATCATGTTCGCCGCGTCCATCGCCCCTTCCGCCGCGCCCGCGCCCACCAGGGTGTGCAGCTCATCGATGAACAGGATGATGCTGCCTTCGGCTGCCTCGACCTCCTTGAGCACCGCCTTGAGGCGCTCTTCGAATTCCCCGCGGAATTTAGAACCTGCGACCATGCTGGCCAGGTCCAGCGCCACCAGGCGCTTGTTCTTGAGGCTCTCGGGCACATCGCCGGTGACGATGCGGTGCGCGATCCCCTCGGCGATCGCGGTCTTGCCCACGCCGGGCTCACCGATCAGCACCGGGTTGTTCTTCGTGCGGCGGCTGAGCACCTGCATCACACGACGGATCTCCTCGTCGCGCCCGATTACCGGATCGATCTTGCCCTGCTCGGCCAGCTTCGTGAGGTCGCGGGTGTACTTGTCCAGCGCCTGGAACTTGCCCTCCGGATCCTGATCCACGACGCGCTGGTTGCCGCGTACCTGGGCAAGCGCCCGAAGGAGCACGTCGTAGGACAGGCCGTTGCGATCGAAGATCGCCTGGATGTCCTTGTCGTGCTTGGCCGCTGCCAGGAGGAAATGCTCGACGGAGACGTAGTCGTCCTTCAGCGCCTTGGCTTCGTCCTCGGCCTTGGTGGTCAGTGGCAGCAAGCGCCGCCCGAAGCGGGGCTCGTCGCCGCCCTTCTGAGTCGGCAGCTTCTCCAGTCGCTCCTGGAGCTGACGCTTGAGCACCGGGGCGCTCGCGCCGGCCTTCTCGACCAGCGGTGCGCCCACGCCGTCCTCTTGCTCCAGGATGGCCACGAGCAGGTGCTCGGGAATGATCTCGGGGTTTCCGCGCCGTAAGGCGTCGCTCAATGCCGCCTGTAGCGCTTGTTGGCTCTTGGTGGTGAGTCGGTCCATTCGCATGGTCGGGGCAAGGTAAGTCCATGCCTTGAGTGATCAAGGGGTGAGGACAAATGGCGTGCCAAACCGAGCACGAGCGAAAGAACTGCGGCTCACGAACGCAGAAAGGCCGAGCGTTGCCGCCCAGCCCTTCCTTGCCGATCAGGCTTCGCTCAGTTGGCAGTGCCGCCGGTGCCGCCGGTGGTCCCGCCGGTGCCGCCGGTGCTCGCGCCGCCGGTCCCGCCTGCGCCACCAGTGCCGCCAGTACCGCTTCCGCACGGCGCCGGAGCGCCAGCGTCAGTGAACGCCGCGGTGTCGACACAGCCCATGTTCGGACCGCCCACAGGGCTCGCGTCGACCAGGTTGCCACACACGCCGCTTGGCAGACAGCACCCCGGTGCAGTGATGCCCTGGATGGTCAGCGACTCGCAGTTCGCGTCGGGATCACCCGCCGCCTCGAGCTCGATGCACCCGGTGAGCCCACCAAGGAACTGCTCGAAGCCAGTCACGTCAACGCCACACTTGTTCTCTGCCGTGGGGCAACAGGCGGGCAACGTCGCGAGGCCGCCGAGGCTGTAGTCCTGACAGCTCGCGGTCCCGCAATCGAGCGACGCGCCGCCGGTGCCGCCGCTGCCGCCGGCCGCGCCACTTCCACCGCTGCCGCCAGCTCCGCTGCCGCCCGTGGCACCCGCACCGCCGGTGCCGCCGTTTCCACTGGTGCCTGCGGTGGAGCTACCGCCCGTACCACCTGTACCACCACTGGTCAGCGTGCCGCCGCTACCACCGGTGCCACCGTCGCTGGACGAGTCGCCCCCACACGCGACGACCGCGCCACACGCGCCAACTGCCAAGACCAAGCCAAAGTGCCAACCCTTCATCACGACCTCCCTGAAGACGACCGAAGACTACCAGACGATCGCTTGGCGGACGCATACCCGAACCGCCAGCTGGTCACGCAATTCACTGCTCGAATCGGCGTCCCCAGGAAAGTTTTAGGCTCAAAGTATTTCTCGGGCGAGATCGCGTCGGTGAACGCCGCTCGTGCCGTCCAAGCGACGCGGGCTGCGGAGCGCTCCTCCGAGAGGAGACATCCGGGGCAGCTCCAGCGTCTACGTCTGCATCCTCGACGGGTCGCGCGCCGCTGCCACCGAGCGGCTGATGCCAAACGGCTGAAGCCCAGCCACCTCTGCGAGGCTGCGGTCGGAGTGCTCGAACCCCGCCACGAGCGCGCAGGCCAGCCCAGACTCACAGCAAACCTCGCGGAAACGCCGTTGGCCCCGGGAGCCTCCCCTGGAGCCCGAGCGCCAGCCGCAGAAAAGCGAACGGGGCAGCCGAAGCTGCCCCGTTTTTGCACCGTTTCGACGCCGAGCGTCGCTCAGTTGCCGCAGTCGCCGCCCTCGGCCTCGCCGAGCAGCGTGGGGCTCTGGCAGCCAAAGTCGGGTCCTGCGAGGTCGACTCCAAGGCCAGCTCCCAGCTTCGCGACGTCGACTTCACCGCCGCACTTCTTGGTCGCCGTCTGGCAGCAGCCAGGCAGCTCCACATCGCTGCCCGCGACGTTCACGGTGACAGGACCGCAGGCCGCGTCCTCCGTGCCAGCGCGCGCGAGCTCGACGCATCCGCTGATGCCAATCACGTCCATCGCCTCGTCGACGTTGACGCCGCAGGCGTCGCCGTCCGAACAGCAGGCGGGGAAATCGTAGGCAACGTTGCCGTTGAGAGAGACCTGCTCGCTGCCGCACGTGTTGGAACCGCACATCTTGCTGGTGTTACCCGTGCCGCCAGTGCCGCTGCCGCCAGTACCGGTGCCGCCAGTGCCGCTGCCGCCAGTGCCGCCCTGAGCGCCGCTGCCGCCTTGTGCGCCGCTGCCGCCAGTGCCGCCGCTGCCGCCGCCGTCGTCGTCGCTACCGCAACCAACGAAACAAGCCGCGCAGAGCGCGATGAAACCGATCGATCCAACCTTGAATGAAAGCATTCCCAAATCCTCCTGGGTGTCGTGGAAGCAGGCTGCACCAAACCACGGCCGAAACACGAGCACCAACCAAATCTGAAGGATAGGTCAGGTTGAGACGTCGGGTTTCTTACGCTGTCGTAAGACTGCAGCCTGAGCAGATATAGACGCACCGCATCAAGCGGTCCGTGGTGTCGAGGGCGTCCCCCACCTGGAACGCGCGTCAGATGTCGAGGTTGCGCACGTTCAGCGCGTTGTCCTCGATGAACTTGCGGCGCGGCTCCACCTGATCGCCCATCAGCACCGTGAACAACTCATCGGCGCGCACGGGATCGTCCACCCTCACCTGGAGCAGCGTCCGAGCGTCTGGGTTCATCGTGGTCTCCCAGAGCTCGTCGGCGTTCATCTCACCGAGACCCTTGTAGCGCGAGATCATGATGCCCTTCTTGCCACGTTCATCGATGAAGGTGTCGAGAGCCTCCGCGTTCTCCAGGGTGATCGGCTCGCCCTCCTTGATCCGCGCGGTATATGGAGCGGGACCAATGGAGAGGATGTCGTGGTGATGCTCCAGTAGATCCTCGTACTCCGCGCTCTCCGCCAGCACCCAGTCGAGCACCGCCGGACGATTGGAAGAACCGGGTCGGAAGGACACCACGATCCTCCCGGAACCGTGCGCCTTCTCCCACTCGGTCTCGACGCGGACGGGCATCAGATCGGGGTAGCGCTCCTCGAGCTCGGTCTTCAGCACCTTCGCGGCGGCCTCGACCTTGGCCTCCTCACGGAAGTCCTCCTTGGAGAGCGGATCGGTGCGCAGCAGCGCCGCGACCACGCGCGCGTCACAGCGACGGTCGATCTTCATCAAGGTCGCCCGGTACGCCCGCAGACCCTCGGCCAGGTGACGCAGGGGCTTGCCGCTGAGCAGCGGACCCTGAGTCGACTGCACGGTGACGCCATCGATTCCGTTGTCGATCAGGTAGGCGTCGAGAGAAGCCTGGTTCTTCAGGTACTGGTCCTTCTTGCCCTTGCGCGCGCGGAACAACGGCGGCTGCGCGATGTAGAGATAACCCTTCTCGAAGATCTCGGGCATCTGCCGGTAGAAGAACGTCAACAGCAGCGTGCGGATGTGCGAGCCGTCGACGTCGGCGTCGGTCATCAGGATGATGCGGTGATAGCGCAGCTTGCTGAGATCGAAGGCGCCATCCTCGCCCACGGTGCACCCGAGCGCGCTGATCAGCGTGGCCACCTCCTGGGAGCTGAGCATGCGGTCCAGGCGTGCGCGCTCTACGTTCAGGATCTTGCCCTTGAGGGGCAGGATGGCCTGGAAGTGCCGATCACGTCCCTGCTTGGCGCTGCCGCCAGCAGACTCACCCTCGACGATGTAGAGTTCACTGATCGCGGGGTCCTTGGACTGGCAATCGGCCAGCTTGCCCGAGAGACTGGTGTTGTCGAGGACGCCCTTCC
>JAGQIY010000885.1 GCA_020430865.1 Myxococcales bacterium | reverse complement strand
GTCCACGTCTTGATGACGCCCAGACGAAAGCCGTACGGATGCGTTTTTTGTCCCATAACGCTTCGTTGCTCTCTGGTTCAGGCCAGTTCTCGGTCAGCGCGCGTCGAGTTCGACGTGGATGTGGCTGACGCCCTTTTCAACGCGGGTAGCCCGACCCATCGCACGTGGACGCCAGCGGCGCATGTGCTGGGTTGGCCCCTTGTCGACGGTCACCTTGCTGATGAACAGCGAGTCGGCGTCGACACTTGGATTGCTCACGCGCGCGTTGGCAACGGCGCTGGCAATCAGTTTCTTCACGATCGGCGCGGCAGCCTTTGGGGTGAACTCCAGGAGCTGGAGTGCCTCCGCTGCGTCTCGACCGCGGACGAGGTTAGCGATGATCCGCGCTTTGCGCGGACTGATGCGCTGAAATCTCGCTGTAGCTTCACTGATCATCTCGACAGTTTCCTCTGAGAGACACGTCGACCCTGGGGACCGGCGAACCGGTACCCCAACATCACAGCCAGGTCCCGGTTGCACGCCTGGGGCCCGAGGGCCACTTGCGCGCCGCCGAAGGGCGGCTGTTGGAGGCGGTCCAACCACGATTGGTAGGGGCCTCCGAAAAGGGGTCGCCTTACTAGCAAACAGTCCTAGGCCGTGCAAGCGCGATGATTCGTTTTGATTACAACGACTTCCCGAACAGCTGTTCAGGTCGTTCTCGCGCTTTCTGTTGTCACCACGAGGAAACTCACCTGGTTGCCATCAACAGTGAGTGCCTCGTCGTGGACCCGAGGACCGCTGCATGCAGCGAGCTCGGCCTTGAGGATGGCGGGCGCATCTGCCTCCATCCGCAGCCAGGATCAAGATCTTTCGCGCCCCTGCGTGGTCCGCGTCCGGGCACCATGGTCAGATCTGGCTTTTCGTTGGGGGTTTGAGCACAACGAGGGACGTGGTCAGCCCGCGCGAACTGCGTCGGGCTTTCGGGTGGGGGCGAGATGTGACGTGCGCGCGCCCCGTGCGACAGCAGTGTCGCGGTTCGCGTTGCGTCTCACTCCCGGGCCCGGCAGCGAAACGTTGGCCCGTCCAGGGGAAAGGCGTGAAGGTGGACTCGTATTACTTCGTCAGACATGCGGCCGGGAGAAGCGGGGTAGGTGCTGGGAGGCACGCCGGTTGCAGCACGAAGCGAGGGTCAAGCGCCCTCCATCACCGCAAGGCCACCACTAGCTTGGGAGAATCAGCATGAAGCAGAGTATTTTCGCCTGGTCCGCAGTCGCCCTCATCGCCTCGAGCAGTCTGGTTGGCTGCGTCGTCGAGGAGGACGACGGCGTGGACAACGTAGACGGCGGCACCGCCGGCAAGGGCTCGGGGGGCAACGGCGCCACGGGCGGCACGGCGGGGACTGGCGGGAGCAGCACTGCCGGTACTGGTGGAACGACGGGCGGGAGCGGCGGAACCACCGGCGGGAGCGGTGGAACCACCGGCGGGAGCGGCGGAACCACCGGCGGGAGCGGCGGGACCACCGGTGGTTCTGGCGGGACCGGCGGTGCAGTCTGTTACGGCGACACGGCTACGACGACCCCTGACTGCGCCAACCTCCCCTACGCATCGACTGAGTGCAATGACAACGGCAACATCGTCCCCGCGTATGGCAACACCGTCTGCGCCTTCACCAAGCTCTACGCCCGTGATGGGGTGTTCGAGGCCGTCTACGACTGTCTGAACGCGATCGGCGGTGATGCTTGCTCCGCCACCCACGACAGCGCTGCGGATGACTGCTACTTCAACGTCTTTGGGGCCGCGTGCAGCATGTCCATGCCGGCCGGCGCAACGTGCGACGACTACGAGCTGGCGTGTCCAGGGGTGAAGGCGACGTGCGAGGCGGTGATGGACGGCTACACCAGCGACGCCCAGCTGAAGATTGGCGACTGCTTCAACGCGGGCAGCGGGGAGTGCTCCGCCGACTTCAACGAGTGCTTGGCTGATCCCACTGCCAACGCCAAGTGAAGTACTAGTCCCGACGAGCTCGCGAGGCGCTGGAGACGGCGCCTCGCGGCGTTTTGTGGCCGCGCTGGCTGCGGTCGCGATGACGGGCACCTGGCGTGCCTCACCCCCAAATCCTCGGGTTCAACAGCAGGACCGCGCGTATTGACTCCGATTCGATAGCCGCAGAGACTACGCGCCGAGCCGCGCGCTGTCGACGCGTCAGCGCACATCAGGAAGCGGGGAACGATGAAGCAGTTCAAGGGCCGGGTGGCGGTGATAACAGGGGCGGCGAGCGGCATCGGTCGGGCGACGGCGCTCGAGCTGGCGCGAGCCGGGTGCCACGTCGCACTCGCGGATCTGAATGAAGCGGGGCTCGAGTCCGTGCGGAAAGAGGCGGAACAGCTCGGCGTTCGTGTGACCAGCCACCGCCTGGACGTGTCGGATCTGAAACAGATGGAACACTTCGTCGAGGCCGTGATGGAGGCTCACGGAGGCGTGAACATCCTGGTCAACAACGCGGGCGTCGCAGCAACCTCCAGGTTCGAAGACCAGGAGCTAGGCGACTACGAGTGGCTCGTTGGCATCAACTTCTGGGGCGTCGTGTACGGCTGCAAGCTGTTCCTCCCCCACCTGAAGCAGGCGGACGAGGCACACATCGTGAACCTCTCCAGCATGTTCGGACTGTCGGGGATTCCAACTCAGAGCGCATACTGTGCGACCAAGTTCGCGGTGCGAGGTTTCTCCGAGTCGCTCTGGGTCGAGTTGAGTCCCCACGGAATCGGTGTAACGTCGGTGCACCCCGGGATGATCGCCACCAATATCGTGCAGGCAGGCCGCATGAGCGCGGCTGAGGAGCATCAACGCCGCATGGCGGCCGACCGGTTCGCGAGCCAAGGTATGCCGCCAGAGCGTGCGGCGAAGCACATCATCAAGGCGATTCGACGAGGTCGTCAGCGCCAGCTCATTGGTCTCGAAGCGCACGTCACGGATTGGCTACGGCGGGCGGCTCCGGCGCTCAGCATGCACCTGGTGAAGGCGATCTACCGCCTCGGCTACCGCAAGCAGGGCCAAGAGGTCGCCCCGCAGCCAACTCCGGATGCCCCTGAAGCTCCCAGAGAAGCGCTCAACTAGTACTGCGGATGCTCAATCCGCGCGGATCAACACACAGGTGGCAGGAAAAGCGCAGTTCCTCGGCAGCCCGACGGGACCCGGGGAAGTTCGCCGTGTCCGGCTGCCCTTCGCGGTTTCCTCAAGGTATCGGAGGTCGCCACCGGACGGCGGTGCGCTTCGCAGCTGGGGCTTGATTTTCGGCGCCAGCTGAGGACAACTCTCGGCGCCATGGCGATGCCCGAAGACTTCGAGGTCGAGAGCCTCTACACCCCGGATCAGTGGTACGTGGATGACGTGCTCGAAGTGACGAAGGAGCGCGTGCGCGCCATCACGGACACTTCGAAGCTGGGAGCGGTCGTCGCCGCCCAGAAGCCCTGGCCGGGTCAGCCGAAGCACGTACCCGGGATCCTGATGATTCAGATCACCGGCACTCTGGGAAACATCCACGCGGTATATGGGCTGGGACTGAAGATGACCGAAGGCTGGGTCGGCTTCGGCACGCATATCCACGAGGCCAGCTTCCGTAACCTCGGGGAAATAGGGCCCCCCATCGACCTCGAGCTGGTGGCTGACAAGGTGAAGACCGTGCGGGGGCAGACGTTTGGGCGCTACAGCTTCCGCTTCGAGCAGGCGGGGAAGCTGCTCTACGCCTCGAAGCAGACGGCGGTGTGGACGCGCAACGTGCCCGGGTAACCCGCAGGGTGGAATTTTCGACCGCCCGGAGCTGACGGAGTTGGTCGGTAGCTCGGGGTGAGCACCAGCGTTCCTCACCCCCGAACGAAAAAAGCCTCCAGGAGACTGGAGGCTTTTTTCTTTGCGGATATTGACGTGATGAGAGGGCTCAGCGGCCCTTCTTCTTCTTGTCGCCCGCGTGGCCGTTGAAGGTACGAGTCGGCGCGAACTCGCCGAACTTGTGACCCACCATGTTCTCGG
>JAGQIY010000884.1 GCA_020430865.1 Myxococcales bacterium | reverse complement strand
GGCGTAGAGTGAACAGCCCGTACGGGGCGTCCAGCCTTCGGCCGGCAACTCGCGTGGCGACGGGCTTTGCGGTGACCAGCAAACTCCAGGTGTTATGCCCGGAAAACGCATCGACGAGTGCCGGCAGCCTGTTGCTCTGACCAGAAACGACCACCTTCCATACCTCGTTCAACGAGCCAATCGATTGCGCGTGATTGCGGAGGGCGATGTCGATGACCTCTCGCGAGGACGCCGATATCTGAGTCAGTGCCCAGCGCCCGGACTTCTGAACGGACACTCGGTGCTGCACCATGTAGGACCGCAAGACCCGTTTGAAGGCCTGCTCCATCACCTGGACGCTAGCAACGACGGTTTCATGAAAGAACTTTGCTTCGAGAAGTGCCTCCAAGCGCTCGGCGACGCCCGCGTGGCCCCACTGCGTCATCGGATACATCAGTCTCGCTCCAGCTTGCTGTGGTTAGCTTTGGCGAGCTCGAGCAGACGGTCGGCCACTGCGTCGGCGCGCTCGAAGTCCACGATCTCGTTGTCGTCCAAGAAAATGAACAGCCGGCCGCGCAGCTCGTCTTGCCGCGAAGCGCTCTTCCAGAAGCCGACGTTGCGCACCTCCGGTCGGATGATGCGCTCCACCATGTCCACGGTCAGGTCGGCGAGCCACTTCTTGTCAGCGGCGCCGACAGGCTTTTCCTTGACCCGTTCCTCCCGCAACACGTCGAAGAACGGCGCGTGGAGCTGCGGGTCGAGGCCGACGTCGCTGTCGCGTTTTCGACCTTCGGTCACCTGGGCGACGAAGTCCTTCAAGGCCAGGGAGAGCTGCTCCCAGTCCTCGCCGAACCTCTTCAAGATCTCTTCCAGCCGTTCAGAGAGCTGCTGATAGTGGACTGGGTCCTCGTCGAGCTTCTTCTTGATGTGACTGCGGATCGCGTGCTCCATCTCCGACGCCTTCGCCCGGGGCGACACCTGCCGGGTGACGTGGTCGGAGAACTTCGCGTCGGTGATCGCGATGGGTGGGATGGCGGGATCGATGCCGAGGGAGATGATGTGCTCGTCGATCAAGCGCTGCACCTTGCGACCGATGGCCTTGCCGAGCTGGGGCAGCCCTTCTCGATAGCGGTTGCGTGCGCGCGTGTAGAGCTCCCCGAGCGTTTCTGCGTCGTTTACGAACGGCAGGGCCTCGGGGCGGGGCAACACCAAGTCGAGCGTGGCCAGGAAATGCTTGAGCTTGACCGCGAACTCGGCGCGCAGCCGCTCGTCGGCCAGCAGCTCGATGGCGGCCTCGATGTCCCTGATGGGATCCACTTCGCGCACACGGAAGAGCCCCAGAACGCGGGCGTGCTGGTCGCGGAGCTTCGGGATTTCGTCGGCCAGGCTCTGCAGCGCGCCTTCGACGTCCTCGTCGCTGTACGCGGAGAGCGCCTCCTTCAGATGCCGCGCTACGCCGTAGTAGTCGACCACCAGCCCGGCGGTCTTGCCGTGGCCAGTGCGGTTCACGCGGGCGATGGCCTGGAGCAGCTCCGCCTCGCGAATGGGCCGGTCGAGATACATGACGCCCTCGACGGGGGCGTCGAAGCCCGTCAGGAGCATCGATTTGACACACAGGAACGCGAGCGGGTCCGCCTTCTGGGGGTCTTCGTGGAATAGGGGCTTCTTGAACCGTGCGATACGCGCCTCGGTCTTCCCCGAGTCGGTCCATTCCCGCCATTCGGGTGGGTCGTTGTTCTCTCCGGAGATGATCGCGGCGAACTCGAGCCGCTTCAGCAACCCGAGAGTACGCCACCCGCGCACGGCAGCGCGCACCTTGGCCGGTTTCGATTGGAGCGCCAGGTCGTCGAGTTGGCGGGTGCCCTCGTCCAGGGCTTCGGCTTCGGCGACCAGTTCATCACGCGCCGCGCCGAGCGCTTGCTGGTAGCGCATGGCAGCGCGCCGGCTGTAGGCAACCACCTGAGCCTTCAGGCCGTTGGGCAGGATGTGCTCGACGTAGTGCCGCAGCATGTCCCGGGCCTTGGCCTCGATGAGCTTGGGCGCTTCGAGGATCGCGCCCTTGGTGGCGTACTTGCGCTTGATGGCTTCCAGCTCGTCGCCGCTCTTGTCACTGAAGAGATCCTCGAAGAGTTGGTCGAGGTCGCGACCATCGGCTACGGCGCCCTCGGCGGTGCGGCCCTCGTACAAGATGGGCACGGTGGAGCCGTCGGCCTCGGACTCCTTGATGGTATAGCGGTCGATGAACTCGCCGAAGATGTCGTGGGTGCGCTTCTTCTGGCCCATGATGATGGGCGTGCCAGTGAAGCCAATGCGCGCGCAGTTGGGCAGGGCCTGAAGTAGGCTGGCGTGAAGCGCGCTGGAGTGGCTGCGGTGGGCCTCGTCCACCATGACCAGGATGGACTCGTCGTCGTTGAGTAGGCCGAGATCGCCTACCTCGTCTTCGTGCGAGAGCGAGTCGAGATCGCGGTCGACGCACGTTTGGATCATCGCGAACACGAGCCCATGGCCCTTGGCCTGAAGCAGCTTCTTGACGTGTCCGATGCTCTTCCCCACGCGCACGGTCTCGCCGGTCAGCACTGCGGTCGCAGAGAGCTGGCGCTCCAAGTCCTTGCGGTCGGTGATGACCACGACCTTGAAGCGCCGCAGCTCCGTCATCGAGCGCATCTTCCGCACCAGGAACACCATGGTCAGGCTCTTGCCGGAGCCCTGGGTGTGCCAGACGATGCCGCCGCGGCGGTCATGCTCGCCGTCCTGGGCGCGGGTCTTGCCAGTGCGCAGGCGCTCGATGGCGTGCTGCACCGCACGGAACTGCTGGTAGCGGCAGACGATCTTGACCGTCTTCCCTGAGACCTGCTGGTAGACGGTGAAGTGTCGGATGATGTCGAGCAGGTGCGCGGGGCGCAGCATCCCGGCGATGAGCTTGTTCTGGCTGGAGAGCAGCTCCTTGCCCAGCTCAGCCTGCAACTGCTCGAGCGGGACAGGCTCCGTGTCCTTCCACTCCAGGTAGTGCTCCGTTCCCGCACCGATGGTGCCGACTCGAGCCTCGTCGTAGCTCGTCGCGATCAGGAACTGGTTCGTGTGGAAGAGCCGCTCGTTGCCCTCATTCTCTTCGACCTCGCCCGCGGCTTTGCGCGCGTTGTGGTAGCGGCGGAGCTGATCGACGGCCTGCGCCATCGCCTCAGAGGCCGTCGGGCTCTTGCACTCCACGACCCCGACGGGGATGCCGTTGATGAAGAGCGTGATGTCGGGTCGGATTGAGGCCTTCGCTTGCCCGCCAGGGCAGTCCACCTTGAATTGGCTGATAGCCGTGAAAGTGTTGTTCTCTGGATTGTCCCAGTCGATGAAATGAACGGTCTTGGCGCGGCCCTGGTCCCAGTCGGGAAGGCCCTCGACCGGGATGCCGTTCAGCAGGAGCGCCGTGGCTTCTTGGTTCGCCTCCATCAGGCGAGGATGGCTGATCCGCTCCAGCGCGCCGATGGCCTGCGAGACGCGTGTGTCGTCGAGCCAGGGCTTGCCGTCGCGGAGGTTGTTGCGCCCGAGGGCGGCTTCGAGGTCCGGCCTGATGAGGACCTCTCGAAAGCTCTCGCGTCCCGTCACCGAGGGATGGTCCAGGCTGCCCGTGATCACCTTCCAGCCCATCGACGCGAGCTGGTCGAGGAAAGGTTGCTCGACGTCGGTGAGCTCGGGACCGCCGCTCATTCCTGATCCCCGCTTGATGTGCGGAGGCCAAGCAGCCTCTCATACTGCTTTGCCCACGACGCTGGTGGCGCCAGACACATGCCGTCTGCTCTCACGAAGGCACAAACATCTGGTATGCCGTTCTTGCGGCAGATGTCTGGGTTCGTGTGACGACACCCCACCGTTTGATCGGCAGTGTCACTATTCGCGAGTGGCTCGTGAAAGCGCTTGGCCTGGCCGGACTTGCTCCTAGTCATGACTGGCGGCCTTGCTGACCAGCACCGCCGTCACCCGAACACGACCGGTGAGTAGGTCTTCCATTAGCCCGAGCTTCTGTCTCTTGAACTTGTAGGCGACCGCCTCTTCGACCCGGGCGCGCGACTCCACTGCATCCAACGCCCGCACTATCCGCTGCTGTTCTGCCTTCGGTGGCAGTGGTACGAGCAGAGGGCATACGTCCGGTTGGGAGATAGTTGTCATCGTCACTTGCTTCGCCCGCCCCATTAGGAAGGCCCTCGCTCGCGGACTGCGACACCACAGGGTCAGGTATGCCGGCGCGGCCCTTTCAGATGGGCTAAGGCGCATGACGTGGCACTCAAATACGGCCGGTTGTTCAACCTCGCGGACGAGATTGCAGTGGGCGATGCCCGACAAGTTGAGCGAGCTTCGCGTGAAGAAAATGTCTCCGGGCCGAACCGCATAGCGCCTGGCTTCGACTTCATTCGCGTCAAACCGCTCAACGCGATTCAAATCGATTCCGAAGGGTTGATACAGGTCGCCCACGTTGACTAGTGGAATCCCACGGCCAGCGCGTCTGGGCTCCTTGAACACGCCATTCACCAGCCCACCTTCGGCGAGGTCTCGAAGTTCGACAACT
>JAGQIY010000883.1 GCA_020430865.1 Myxococcales bacterium | reverse complement strand
CGGACGACGACCTCCTCGTCCGAGTCGACCCCATGTAACTGGAATACAGACTTCGATGTATCCATGCCGATGCGGATGGGTATGCTTCTCATCGATCTCTCCTCTCACCTGGCTTTTGATCTCAGGGCAATAAAGCCGTTGGGATGAGGAGCCGTCCACACCAGCACATCGCAGCGAAACTACCGCGCCGAGGAGCGCGGGGCCAGATCGGCGGTCCCCATTCTTCTCTGTGGCGTCACACCGCGCGCTCACTCCCGTGATGCCATGGTCACCAGGATCCGGTTGTCCTGACGATTGCCGCATGACGAGCAACGCAGCTTGCGCTCGAGGTCCATGAGCCGGGTGTGGTCCGGCCGGCCATCGCCCAAGGCGGCGACATCGAGACGGCCTTTGTGACCGCAAGTCGGGCAACTCACGGTGATCATGTGCCAGCGCCGCAGATCGGCGAGGCGGATGGCGTAGCGTGGCGGTATGTTCCCTCTTTGTTCCATGATAGATCGCTACCGCGCGCAGACGGTGCTGACAAGAGCAGGCAGGCATGAGCGGCTTTCACGAGGTGCAATTCCCGCCCGACATCTCCTATGGCGCGTCGGGCGGTCCGGGCTACTCGACCAGCGTCGTGACCACGGTCTCGGGCCACGAGCGGCGCAATGCCAACTGGGCGATGGCCCGCGGTCGCTGGAACGTGGCTCATGGACTGAAGAAGCGGGAGCAGGTGGCGGAGCTGATCGCCTTCTTTCGGGCGCGCCGGGGCCGGGCCTTTGGCTTTCGCTTCAAGGACTGGACCGATTACCAGTCCCTTGCGCAGAGCCTTGGCGTCGGCGATGGCACGACGACCAGCTTCCAGCTGGTGAAGCACTATGCGAGCGGCGGCGAGCTCGAGACACGGCTCATCACCAAGCCCGTCCCTGGCACGGTGAAGATCTATCGGGACGGCATCGAGGCTGCGTCCGGCTGGACCGTGAACACGGCCACGGGCCTGGTGACCTTCACGACCGCACCAGCCTCTGGCGTTCAGGTCACCGCGGACGTCGACTTCGACGTGCCTGTCCGTTTCGACAGCGACCAGATGGACCTCACCATCGAGACCTGGCAGCTGGGCTCCTGGGGCCAGATCCCGGTGCTGGAGATCCGCCCCTAACTTGCCCAGGGATCGATCAGCGTGATCCCTGTTCCCTCGAAGTGACGGGTGTTGCGTGTGGCAAGCGTTGCTTTGCGGGCCGCTGTGATCCCTGCGATCTGAACGTCGCGGATCTCGATCGGTCGTCCCGCCTCGCTTTGCCGTGCGGCGATGATCGCTGCCGCTTCTGCTGCCGTCTGGTCGAACGGGAGCACGCGGCCGTCAAAATCTTCCTCGAGGGCTCTGGCGAAGGCCTCTTCGAGCGCTTTCCTTCTCCGGCCATCGGCGAGGATCTCCAGTCCAAACCGGATCTCGAAGACAGTGACCGCGGTGGTCCAGATCGATTCCGGCGGCTGTGCGTCCAGCCATGCGACAACGCCCGGATCAGCCTCACGGCGCATCAGGGCCGAGAGGACGTTGGTGTCGAGCAGGATCAAGAATTGAACTCGGCCGGGCGCGCCGGCTGACCGCGCAGCTCGGGGACATCCTCATCGAGCCCGATGCGAGCAAAACGCGTGCGCAGCCTGGACCCGAGCGGCGCCAGGGGCGCACCTTCCCCGCGGACCGCGCTGCGGAGAATGTCGCGCACCTCTTCCTCGGTGCTGCGACCATGCCGCCGCGCGCGCCGCTGAAGCTTCGCCTTCACATCGTCATCCAGGTTGCGAACCACCAGTTGAGCCATCGGGGCCTCCACGATTGATATCATGATATCTCATGTGGCCAGTGTTTTTCAAGCCCCAGTCATCCCAAAGCCAGAGACGCACTCATGAAGTCGACATCGGCAGCGCTCACCACGCACCTGGAGGGGCCGGTGACGGCGCTCGCCACCTGCTGGCGCATCACCCGGACGGACAGCGTCGAATTCTTCTTCACGGATCACGACCGCGACCTGTCGTTCGAGGGGAACGTCTACAAGGCCAGCGCCGGCTACTCCCGGACGGCGATTGCCAACGATTCGAGCCTCAGCGTCGACAATCTCGATGTCGAGGGCGTCTTCGACAGCGCCGCCATCACCGAGGAGGAGCTTCGCGCGGGTCTGTTCGATCAGGCGGAGGTGCGGATCTTTCTGGTCAACTGGGCCGATCCGTCGATGGGCTCGTTGCGCATGCGCCGCGGCTGGTTCGGCGAGGTGACACTCAGCGAGCAGGGCGTCTTCCGCACCGAGCTGCGCGGCATGACTCAGGCGCTTCAGCAGCGCATCGGCGAGCTCTACAGCCCCGAATGCCGGGCCGATCTCGGCGACCATCGCTGCAAGGTTCCCATCGACCCACCTGACATCGCGCGTTCGACCGCATACGTCGCCGGCCAGATGGTGCGCG
>JAGQIY010000882.1 GCA_020430865.1 Myxococcales bacterium | reverse complement strand
CGTCGGGGCGCTGGAGTGCCCCTGTGTCGGGTTTGGGGGGGAGGCGTGCTGTCGCTGAACTGGGGCACAACCCAAGGCGACGTGCAGAGCGAATAGACAACAGGCGATGCGGCGCTTCATGATGCCTGGGCTACGAGCATCCGTGACAGAGAATCCTCCAGGATTCCCATGACCTAGGTCACGTCACGGTTCTGCGTAGCTCTCCGCTATCGGTCCGCTTCCGTCATGCCCCCCGAGCTCGTCACCCTCGACCCGCGCCTCCGACGCTTGGCCAACGCCAGCGAAGCGGAGCTGTTGCGCGCGGTCGCTGCGGGTGGCGGCGAGGGGCAGACGGCGCAGGCCGAGTTTTACTCGCGGCACGTGCACTACCTCTACGCGGTGCTCGTGAAGCAACAGCACCGCCTGCGCAGGGTGGTCGGCATCAGCGCGGAGGATCTCGTGCAGGACACCTTTCATCGCGCGTTCAGTCGCGCGCATACCTTCTCCGCGAACGCGATCGACGATCCGGAGCATCTGCGTCGTCGCACTCGCGCCTGGCTCGGGCGCATTGCCCAGAACCTCTTGATCGATGCCGTGCGGCAATCTCGAGAGATCTCGGACTCGGCAAGCCTCGAGCAACTCGAGGCTCAGGCGCCGCCGAGCTCGCGCCCATCCCCAGACTCGGCGCGAGCCACGGGTGACCTCAGGCCGAGCGAGCGCATGACCCTGGCCTTCCAGCGTCTCAGCGAGCGTGAGCAGGACGTGCTTCGGGTGAGCGCGCTGTACTACCGGGCAGGCGACGACCACCAGCGACTACCCAACGACGTCTCCCAGGAGCTCGCAAGGCGCTGGCAGACCACGAACGAGAACATCCGCGCCATCCGCAGCCGCGCCCTCAAGAAGCTCAAGAGCTGGGTCGAGGAGACAAGGCCTGAGGCGCAGGGAGCGCCGAGCCCATGAGCCGCAAAGACGACGAGCTGGAGCGCGAAGACGCCGAGCTGCTGACAGAGCTCGGCGCGGCGCTCGGTCGAAGCGGTGAGCTGCCGCCGATCAGCGAGGACGAGGTGCGAGCCTTCGAGGCAAGCCTGGAGTCCGTCGAGCTCCCCGAGCGCTTGCTCGCCTACCAGCCGCCTCCAGCCGACGAGGGCTCCACACGCAACGAGCCGAGCGCCGACAAGTCGCGGCGCGGCGCGTTGGTCGACCTGGAGGAAGCCCGGCGCGGACGAACGGCCTCCGAGCGCCGCCAGAACGGCTGGGTGAGCCACCTGGTCGCTCTCACGCTTGGCGCCGCGGCGGCCACCGCGCTCTTCATGACCACGGCGCGGGACCCCAGGAGCGGCGGCCTGCCATCGAGCGAACCCTTGCAGGATCAGCCTGATGCCGCGCCCGACGCGGGACGACGGCTCGTGCTCGTGCTCCCCGAGGCCTGCCCCGCGCCCTGCTGCGCGGGCTCCCACTGCGAGAAGCTGGACCTGCGCTCGACGCCACCCGCAGCTCCAGGCAGCGAACCTGGCGCGAGCCTGAAGACCTGCAGCTCTGGGCGAACCTGCGTGAGCTGCGACCCCGACGCTGATGCGCGCTATCGCGTGCGCGCCGGAGGCTTCATCCCCACGGAAAAGGGCAAGGAGCTGATCAAGGGAGCGAAACCAGGACAGCTCATGCTCTGCTTCCGCGGTGGGGCCTCCGCAGAACACTGCGTCGATGCCCACCCCAGCAAGGATCAGGACCAGAGCTGGCGCGATCTGCCGCTGGTGATCGGCGGCAGCGATCTGATTGGCGGTCTCGCGGTCGAGGTGCGGTACCGCGGCGCTCAGAGGCCCCTCGGCACCTGGCAGAGCCCGATCAAGGTGAACCCGACGTTGCTATGTAGTGGCCTGGCCGTGCGAGTGAAGGACGAGGAGGGGCAGCTCATCGGCAGCCTCTCCACCTTCCTGATGGATACGCAGTACGTCGAGCTCGGCCGGGGCGCTTCCGTCGCTCAGCTCGAAGAGCTCGGCCAGCGCTTCGAGTTCTCGGGGCTCGAGGGCATGATCTACGAGCTGGCTGAGCCCGACCCCGGCCAGCGGTTCACACTCGCGCTCGGGCCGTTCAGCGAAGCTCAGGCCGAGGACCTGCGCTGGCAGGTGTTGAGGCAGGGCGGCTCCGCCAGGTTGACCATTGGTGCCCAGCATCAGGGCAAGGGACGGCCGCTGCGTCGCTGAGGGACGCGGTGTCACGGGTCGTTGGGCAGCGCGACGATGCGTGACGGTTGCCACCAGCCTTGCTGCACGAAACCGGGGCTCGGGCCGAGCACGACGACCGTGTAGTTCCGCGCGTTCTCGAGACCGGGAACGCTCAGCGCGCTCTGCCAGTTCGCCGTCGCTCCGGGCGTCGTCGCACCATAGGCAAACACCTGGAGCTCGACCTCGGAGAGCGGCGCGCCATAACTCGAGGCTGGGTAGTCGAGGTTCGGCGGGCGCGGCGCGATGCGCCCAAACTGAATCCGCGAGGCAATGGTGATGGGGCTACCGTTCGCCTGCTCGCCGGGTACCGAGAGGAGATCCGCCTCGCCGGCGGCCCTCGAGCCGTTGAGGAACTGCACACCGACGCTCAGCGCCTGGGTGATGCGGCTCAGCTCGACCACGGAGTTCGTCAACGTGGGCGTTGCGTCCGAGTACCCTGGGCCGCAGATCGTCTCAGCCGAGGCGTCGCTGAAGCTCGGACCGCCCATGCAACCGCTGAGCAACATCAGGTAGCTACGATCGTCGCGCAGGCTGCCCGGCGGCAGCATCGCCAGCCGCGCAGCTCGCAACGCCGGCGGCGTCACACCGCCGTCCACGCTCGAGTCGCCCCCGGTACTCGAGTCCTCCCCGGCGCCCGCGTCCAGCGAGGCGCCGCCAGCGCCTGCGCTCCCGGCACTGCCAGCGCTGGCGTCCAGCGCGCCCGCGTCGGCGCTGGTGCCCGCGGCTCCCCCACTTCCCGGAGATCCGCCAGGACCCGCGCCCCCCGCGCCAGCGCCTGCGGCGCTGCCACCCTCGCCACCCGCTCCGCCGCTGCCTCCAGCGGCTGTTCCCCCCGCGCCTGCTCCCGCGTCCACTCCGGATCCCTGCGCGAGGTCGAGGGCACGTTGACAGTCGAGGTTGGCCAGCTGCTCCAGCTGACCCGCGAAGACGAAGGTCTCGAAGCCCTGGCTCGCCGGCTGCCAGGGCAGCTCGGACAGATCGAGCGCGGATCCGTAAGGCAAACCTCCGGCAGGGCGCGGAGCACCCAGCCAGACGTCGCTCCCCGTCTCCAGTTTCACACGGAAACACACCTGAACGCGCTCCGCGTCGACCATGCCGTTCAGCAGTCGAAACCGATAGCCGCCCGACGGCTCCACCGGCGCGTCGGCGCCGGCGTCTTGCGCCCCTCCGGCTCCCGCCTCGCTTCCGCCGCCCCCGCCGCTGTCCGCCAGCGTGCCGCCGCTCCCCCAGTCGCGCTTGTCCAGCGCCCCGTGATCGGTGGTGCAGGCGCTCGCCAGAGCGACCCCAGCCGACACGACTGCGAGCAACGGAGCGAGCCGGCGAGCCATGCCTTCCTTCTACAACGCGCCACCAGCCCGCGCAGTGGACTCACCGCTCGGATCCTCGCTCCGCGCCCCCCGTGGGACCCACGGGGACACCGCTGAGGGACTGGTTTCCGAAGCGGGATCTGGGGGGGAGGCGCGCCGCACAGCGTCCAGCTGCCCCCGACAACGCGGCACGGAATCCAGTTCTTTCCAGTACTTGACTACACTCCGGGTGCCCCCCGGTGGGCTGGGCGCTTGACGGGGAGGTGGCGTCGCCTATCCTCCAGCGGATGAGAACTGACATGTCAGTTCTGGAGGAAGAAGCGCCGCGTTCCTCCAAAACCAAGAAGCGGACCTACAAGCGCGCGGAGGCGCGACGCCAGCAGATACTGGAGTGCGCCCTCGAAGCGTTCTCGGAGCGCGGTTACCACGCCACCAGCATCGGGGACATCTGCGAGCGAGCTCGCATCGGCCGCGCCACCCTGTACCAGTACTTCACCGACAAGCGGGACGTGCTGATGGCGCTGCTCGAGGGGATCCTCGCCAAGGTGGTGAAGGCCGTGGAGGAGCGCGAGAGCCTTTCGGTGAACCTGCCCCCCGCCCTCAGGCCCACCCCCGCACAGAGCATCGCGTTCATGCGAGCCCGCTTCATCGCCTTTCTCTCGCTAGTCTTCGAGGACGAAGCGACGACCCGACTCATCCTGCGCGCGGCGCGAGGCGCCGATGGCGTGGTGGACGAGCTGTTGGGTCGGCTGGATGCGGTGGTCATCGAATCCATCGAGCAGGAGCTGCGTCTCGCCATCCGCGCGGGCATCGTGCGCGATCTCGACGTGCCCTTCGTGGCGCGCTTCTTCGTCGGCGGCCTGGAGAAGGTGGTGCTACGCGCCATCGACGAAGAGCGACCGCTGGACATCGAGCAGATCGCCGAGCAGGCAGCGCTGCTCGAAGGAATCGGCATCCTCACGGCAACGTGAAGGCGAACAAGGCCCAGAAACGAGGACCCATGGTGTTCACGATCGGTAGCAAGCGGATCTCCAGAGCCAGCGCCCAGGCGCGCGCCGCGACGTTCCCTCCGTACGAGATGCTCGGCCCGGTTGCGAGCGGTATCGCAGAGGCGGACAGCAAGACGCGCAAGCTCGAACGCCTCTATCACCTGACACACAAACACGCCTGGGATGGCCCTGCGGTCTTTGCAGAGCTCCTGGAGCGCCACGGTGAACCCGGGGAGCGCATGAACCCCGAAGTCCGTGCGGCGCTGTCCCGCGTCCTGACCGTCCTCATGTGGGGAGAGCTCGCGGCCTGGAACATCAGCGCGGATCTCGCGCTGGAGATCCCTGACATGGACGCGAAGATGGCTGCGACCGCTCAGGTCTTCGACGAGGCGCGGCACTTCTATGTCTTGAAAGACTACGTCACGCGCCTTGGCCCGGCGCCGGCCATCGGGGGCCTGCCCACGCGGCTGCTGCGGAAGGTCCTGCAAGCGCCCACCCTGGCCCAGAAGCTCGTCGGTATGCAGCTCCTCTTCGAGACCAACGCGGTGGTGATGTTCCGTCGCATCGGACAGAGCGGCGTGTGCCCGATCCTCCACGAGCTCTTGCCCTACTTCGAGCGGGACGAGTCGCGTCACGTGGGGCTGGGTGTGATGTACTTGCCCCGCTTGATCGAGCGCATGTCACGGGTCGAGGCTTTCCGCACGGCACGCTTCCAGTTCGAGTGCACGATGCTGCTGCTGACCTCGGGCTTCACCTTCCATGAGGACTTCGAGCGTCTCGGGATGGACCCTCGTCAGATGGCCGAGCGAGTCAGCAACATGCAGGACGAGATCGTGCAGCAGATGGCCGACGCCCATGGTAGCCAGATCCTGCGCGCGGTCCTGAGTCCCAAGGGTGGAGTCGGTCCCTACATCAAGGACTTCGTGCATCCCGAGCAAGGACTCGCCAGGGCCCCGGAGTGGCATCAGCGGGTGCACGCGGGGATAACCAACGCGGCGCGCTCTCTCGATCGTGCGCTCGCCTGAGCCCGCTCCAGCCAACTAGCCAGGTGCCAACGATCGCCACCGAGATGCGTGGCGCCTGGCCTATGTACATTGCCTAGCGGAAACATTCGATGTTCACAGAGATCGCTGACAAGCGGGGACGCAAGCTGCGTCTGTACTACGAGGTCCGAGGTCCGAGCAGCGCGCCCCCGTTGTTGCTCATCCGTGGCCTGGCGAGGCACCTGCTCCACTGGGGCAAGCTGACCGAACTCCTGGAGAGCGACTTCCGCCTGGTGCTGTTCGACAACCGCGGCATGGGGCGCAGTGACGTCCCGCGGCCGCCCTACACCACCCGGATCATGGCCGACGATGCAGCGCGCGTGCTTCAGGACGCGGGCGTCGAGCGCGCGCACGTCTTCGGGATGTCGCTGGGAGGCATGATCGCTCAAGAGTTTGCCTTGCGGCACCCCGCGCGGGTCGAACGGCTGGTGCTGGGCTGCACCCGCGCGGGTCCCGGTACCGGCCCGCGTATCGCACCCCGGGTCGTCTTGCAGATGCTTGGCGCCGGCCGCTTCAGCCCTGACGAGGCGATCAAGCGAACGGCTCACATGGCCCTCGGTCCCGCGTTCATCCAGCGGCACCCCGAGGTAATCGAGAGCTGGCAGGCACTCGCTCGAGAGTATCCGCCGACGCGCGCTGGCTTCCTGGGTCAGCTCCTGGCAGGCGGCCTGCACGACACGAGGAAGCGCCTCGACCGCATCGTTCACCCCACGCTGGTGGTCACCGGCGACGCCGACGACTTGATCCATGCGGATCACTCCCGCTACCTGGCCAGGCGGATCCGCGGGGCCCAGCTCGAGGTGCTCCCAGGCGCGGCGCATGACTTCACGACGGAGCGGCCGGAGCTCGCAGCGCGCGTGCTCCGCGACTTCCTGCTAGCGCACCCGACGAGCGTGGCGACCGCCGTCTAGCGTCCTGTCTCCGGAGTTCGCCACGAGACTGGCTCGCCCCCCGAGGGTCTGGGAGAGCGAGCCTGACGCTAGGGGCCTCAGCCGCCGAGGTAGCGAGCGATCAGCGGACCGTTGCCCTGGACTGCCGTACGCTGCTGGTACAGCCCGAGCCCGCGCAGACCGCCGAGCTCCTCTCCGCCGCCCGCTCGGCCAGGCCCGCCGTGGAGCAGCTGCGGAAGCACCGTCCCGGGCCCCGGCGCTCGATCCGCGATCTTCG
This sequence comes from Myxococcales bacterium, assembly GCA_020430865.1. Next base: position 10,798 of record JAGQIY010000882.1, on the reverse strand, counting down.
AGTCGGTGACCACGACGCGACCATTGAAGGGAAGGAGCTCGAGCAGGAGCTCGCCCGCCAACTCGCGATCGTCCCCGTAGACGCTGGTGACCAGGCTTCCTTGCGCCGCCCTTACCAGGTTGGCGGCTTGCCCCACGGAACCGTCATAGGGGATCAGTGTAGCCACCGGTCCGAAGGCTTCGACGTGGTGCACGGGGTGCTCCGGGCCGGCGTCTCCGGTCTCGAGCAGCAGGGGCGCGACGAAGGCGCCGCGCTCCGCGTCGGCTCCTTCGAGTTGAAAGCCCTCCAGCTTGCCCCAGGCGAGCTTCGAGGCCTGGAGCAACTCGCCAACCGCCGCGCGAACGTCGGCTTGTTGGCGCTTGGTCGCGAGCGGGCCGACGCGCACGCCTTCGATGGCCGGGTCCCCGATCCGCGTCTCGGCCAGGCGCTCGGAGAGCGACTCGCGCACACGCTCCAGATCGTCCGTCGGAACCAGGATGCGGCGGATGGCGGTGCACTTCTGACCCGCCTTCTGAGTCATGTCACGGTGGACGTCGCGGATGAATGCGTCGTAGGCGGCGTCCTTGGCGCCGGCCAGAAGGACCGCAGCGTTCAGGCTGTCCGCTTCGACGTTCACCCTCACCCCCCGATCGAGGAGATTGTCCAGGCCACGGATCCCGCGGGCGGTCCTGCTGCTCCCGGTAAACGCCACCACGTCATGCCACGACAGATGGGACAGCAAGTCGCCGGGATTTCCGCAGAGCAACGACAGCACGCCGGAAGGCACCTCCGCGGCGTCGACCACCGACTTGAAGCTGTGGTACGCGACCTGAGCGGTGGCGGTCGCTGGCTTGGTCAACACCGGCATGCCCGCCAAGAGCGCGCAGGCCGCCTTCTCTGCCCACCCCCAGGCCGGGAAGTTGAACGCACCGATGTGCACCGCAACCCCGCGCAAGGGCAGGCGCACATGTCGTCCCTGCAGTCGCGACCCCGTGCCGATGTCGATCGCCTCTCCATCCTCGAGGATTCGACGCTCCCCCAGCTCCTTGCCGAGCTCCGCATAGGCCATCAGCGTGCCGGAGGCACCGTCGAGATCGAACTTGGCATCGCTGCGCGTGTTCCCACAGCTCGACACGCAGAGCTCGATCAGCGCCTCGCGCTGGCCGTGGATGGCCTGACTCATGCGCTCCAGCAACGCGCCGCGCTCAGCGAAGCTGAGGGCACGCAGCGCGGGTCCGCCGACCTCTCTCGCGAACTTCAGCGCCCCAGCGAGGTCGAGCCCCACGGAAGAGCAGCTCGCGATGGTCTCTCCGCTGGTCGGGTTCTGCAGCTCGCTCGCCGCTCCCTCGCCACGCACCCACTGCCCACTCAAGTAGCTCTCAAGGATCTCCACGCTGACCTCCGGATTCCTCCGTCTCACCCCGGGGCGGGCGGGTGGTCAAGCGAAGTATGTTGCGGCTCTCTCGAGCCGCCCACGCCGAGGCGTGACCGACGGACTGGTGCACCGGGTTTCGTCATCGAACCCTCGGGCGTGCGAACCCCCTACCCGTGCGGCGTCCGTGCGCTCGGGTCAGCGCTCGGCCCGCTCCCGTAGCGCGCTGAGCGGGTGGGTGTGCCCCAGCGGGCCGCGGCCTTGCCCGAAGCCGGGCGCTCGGCGCAGCGCCTCGAGCACGTACTCTCGGGCGCGAGCCACCGCATGTCGCAGCGTGAGCCCCTCCCCGATTCCGCACGCGATCGCCGAGGCCAGGGTGCAACCCGTGCCGTGGGTGGACCGAGTCTCGATGCGTTCGCTCTCGAACCAGTACTCCTCACCGTCCGCCGTGCGTAGCAGGTCCTGGACGCGCTCCGACTCCAGGTGGCCTCCCTTCACCAGTACAGCCGCGGCACCGAAGGCCAGCAGGACATCGGCGACCTTGCCGAAGTCGTCCACCGTTTCCACATGGATACCAGTGAGCGCGGCGGCTTCCGGCATGTTGGGGGTGACCAGGGCAGCGCGCGGGATCAGGTCCTCGACGAGCGCACGAGCGACCTGACCATCAGCGAGCCGACCGCCGGTGGTCGCGACGAGCACGGGATCCACCACGATGGGCAACCGCGCGCCGCCAAGCGCCTTGCACACCGCCTTCACGGCGGCACGTGTGGGCAGCAGCCCGGTCTTGACGACATCGGCCCCGATGTCGCTCAGGGTCACCTCGATCTGGCGCTCGATCAGCCAACCCTCGAGCGCTTCGACCTCGGCCACCTCGACGGTGTTCTGAGCGGTGATTGCCGTGACCGCCGTCATCGCATAGCCGCCGAGCATCGTGACCGTCTTGATGTCCGCCTGGATGCCGGCACCACCGCTCGAGTCGCTTCCCGCGACGATCAACACCCGCGCTGGAGCGTCCTCGGCCACTTGCTGCATCCGATCGAGAGAGCCCAGATCCGGGCACAAAGCAAGCCGTGTTCCCGAATTCGCAACGGTTCTCGAGATTCAGGCTCAAGGTCCAGCGCGGACTGCCGTTCCCTCCAGTGCCGGAGGACTTGCGCATGCCTAGCCTTTACCCGAAACCGGCTGGTTTCAGCCTTCAGCCCCTCGCGCATACCTCATTCCCGCGGTCTCGGGCTGGGTCTCCAAGACGCGCCTGGCTGTTCGCAGCTGGCGGCGTGGTGCTCGCTGCTCTGGCTCTCGTTCCGAGCCAGGAGAAGCCAGCGCTGCATCCTCACATCGTCAGCGGCAGCGCCCAGGTCCGGTACACCGAGGACGGCATCCCCGAGCGCTGGGGAAGCACGCCGCTGACGCTGCAGATCGATCCGACCCTGAAGCGCCTGGACCCGAACGCCGCGGACGCCGTGGCGCGCAGCGTCGAGGCCTGGCAAGGCCTCGAGAACCTGCCACGAGTGGATGTGATGTCACTCGCCGGAAGCAGCGACGAGGACGACGACGCACCGGCGAAGCTCGAGGAATCCGAGCTGGTTCCCGACGGCAAGAACACGATCAGCTACCGCAGGTTGAACATCCCCGGGCATCGCAAGGACCTTGCGATCACGGTCACTTACGCCAACCCACGCACGGGCGAGATCGTCGAGGCAGACATGTATGTCAACGCACGACGCGACTTCGGACTCCTGGCTCGAGATATCGAGGCAACCCCGAGCTGCTCCGGCTCGGTGTCTGGCCGGTGTGACCAACGCTTCGACCTGCAGAGCGTGGTGACTCACGAGCTCGGACACCTGTTTGGTCTGGGCGAAGACCTGGAGGACCCGCTCAGCACCATGTATCTGTGCACCAGCCCGTGTGAGACCCACAAGCGCGTGCTGAGCGAGCCAGACCATCTCAGCGCGACCGAGCTCTACCTCGCCGAGATCCCTGCGGAGGAACAGGGCGTGAGCTGCAGCATGGGCCGCCACGCGGTCCCCCCGCTGCGAGCGGTTGCCTGGCTGTTGCTCGGCGCCTCGGGCCTATTGCTACACCGGCGATCCAGACTCAGAGCGTGAGCACGAGCGACGGGCGGCGCCGGTGCCTGGTCAGTTGCAGCAGCGCTGGCCGCGCGGACAAGCGGCTCCCTCTCGCCGCCAAGAGCTTCTCGTCGAGCGACCGAGACACACCCGAAGCGAGCAGCGAGCCGAGCAGCTGGCGCGCACTCTGGGCGCTCAAGCCAGGCGCAGCGTCGGAGTCACCCGGACCTCGCAGCCAGTCGTGGACGTCGTACGCGAAGAGCTTCGCCAGAAAGGCAGCAGGCTCGGCGCCGACGCAGCCAATCAGGCGCACGTCGGTCGCCCAGGAGACTGGCTGGTTGAGCCCGGTGAGGCGCGCGAAGGCTCGAGCTGCGAGGCGATCGAGGTCCTGTCCGGGGTTCGCGTGCGCTCGTCGCTCGAAGGTCATCCAGGCCACGCTACGCCGCAGCTCGAGCAGCTGCCGTGTCCGCTGTGACGCCACCGCCCGCGAGCACAGGCGAGGCGGAACCCTGCCGAGGCGCCCCAACAACTCGGGATAGCCGAGCAACGTCGTGAAGATCTGAGCGAAGCCCTGGTCGAACGCTGGATCCGCGAAGCCTGGCACGAACGGATAGCCCTTCAAGATGGGCTCCGACTCCGCGAGGTGAGTCAGCTGGACGACACGCCCGAGCTCTCGGAGCAACCCGCGCCAGTGATCGAGCCCCCGAGCGGGGGTGAGCAGCGGACGAACGTCGTCCGGAATCACGACGGGCAGGCTCGCAGGTTCCTCGGGGCAATGCACTCCGGAGATGGTCTCCGCAGCGAGCAGCGCCGCGGCGTTCTCTGCGAGACCGAGCTCCTCGGCCACCCCCGCGACTAGCTCTCCCCCCCGACCCCTCGGGAACCAGGCGTCGTGCAGCATCGCGACGCGCTCGAGAGCAAACTCGGCGTCGTGGACGGCGTGGTGTCCTCGCTTGCGTCCTGCGCCCGTGCGCATCACTCGACGCAGCGCGCCCGCAGTGATTCGCGCCTCGGAGTCGCTGCCGCGCACGAACGCGCGCGCGAGCTCTTCGAGCCGAGGAATCGAGACGCGACGCACCCGCAAGGCGGCCTCGTAGTAGTCCTCCCCCAGCTCTCGCGCCCGGGCACGCCGACGCAACAGGAGCTGCCTCGCGATCGGCGCGCAACGCCTCTGCAGCACCTCGAGACCAGCGGCGGCGGCATCGCGCTCCTCCGGACTCCTGGAGCGCAAGGACGCCTCGAGTTGCGGGTGCAGGAACGCTTTGCCAGCTACCTCTACCGTCGAGTTCTGCGCCTGCTCCAGGTCGCGTTCGAGCGCCAGCGTCTCGGCGTCGCGCATGAGCCTGAGCCCCAGCACCCCCAGCTGCCAGGAGCGTGTCAGCGGTGGCGGCAGCAAGGCCTCGTGATACTCGAGCAGACGCTCGGCCCGGGACAGCAGCTCCAGCTCCTGTGTCTCGAGCACCGCGAGGTCCTCCGCTGCGAGGCGCCCCGAAGCTCGATACCGAGCTTCGGCGTGCCGCTTCATCAGCGCCTCGTAGTCGTCGCTCAGAGACTCCAGGGTTCGCCGCGCGGAACGGCGATCGGGGGCTACCTCGAACGCGGGGGGAGGTGTCCGCCTCACGCAGCCGACGCCGAGGGGCAGGCCAGCCACGAGCCCCAGCAGCTGTCTCCGCGAGAGCGTCATCGGACCAGCTCTCCGGTGGTCGCTCCGCGCGTCGCGCTCTCGAATCCACGCCCCCAGCGCCCAGATCGAAACGCCCATACCGACCAGACGGAGCGCGCGATGTGGTCTCCCACCAGCGCGCTCCAGACCCAGACGACGCTGCTGCCTCGAGTCGCGAAATAGTACGCCAGGGGCACACGCAGCAGCCAGTTGCCGAGCGCCGCGCCGAGGAACGGAGTCATCGTGTCCCCCGCTCCCCGAAGCGCCCCGGAGAGCGTGAAGTGTACCCCCATGAACGGCTGCGCCATCGCCAGCGTCAGCAGGAACGGCACGAGGTCTTCCAGGATCGCCGTATCCGCGGTGAACCCCCGGGCGAGCGGTCCGCGGAGGAAGGCGACCGCGACACCGAGGCACGCCATGACGATCAAGGCCAGCCGAACCGATCGCCACCCCGCTTGGCGCGCCGAGTCGACGTCGCGCCTGCCGAGAGCTTGTCCAACCAGGGTCGCTGCCGCGACGCTGAAGCCCAGACCAGGGATCCAGGAGAAGGCGAGGAGCCGCACACCGATCGCGTACGCCGCGATCGCGGCGCCACCATAGCTCCGCGAGAGGATGGAGAAGTAGGCGAGCAAGGCGACGTTCATCACCAGGCGCTCGCCGAGCGCGGGCACAGCGACTCGCGCCATCTCGGCCAGGGTGCGCGAGTGCCGCCGGAGCGCGCTCCAGCTTGGCGTCAAGCGTTGCTCGGCTGGCTCTGTGTCGGTTCGCCTGGCCAGCCAGTAGACGGCCAGGCCCGTGCCATGGGCCGCGAGCGTCGCGATGCCAGCGCCTTCCAGCCCGAGGCGCGGAAACCCGAGCAAGCCGAACACCAACAGCAGGTTCAACGCGAGCTTGGTGATCCCAGTGGCGATCACCGCCAGCAGCGGCACCCGGGTGTTCTTCCGCGCGCGATATGCGCTCTCGATGCTGGAGTCCAGGGCGACGAGAAGCGTCCCGGTCATTACCAGACGGAAATACGGAATCGCCAACCCGGAGACACTCGGCGTGGCTCCCAGCAACCCGAGCGGGACCTCCGGCGCCAGCCACACGATCCCGACCGCGACGCCTGCGATGCACAGGCTGAAGCTGCAGCCTGCTGCGAAGGCAGCCCGCGCGCGTTCGAGATCCCCTCCGCCGACGGACCGCGCCATCAACGCCACACTGGCGATTGCGACCGCCTGAAGTGACGTCACTACCAGGTGCACATACTGAGCCGAGTAGCCCACCGCCGCCACGGAGTCCCGCCCGAGGCGGCTCAGCATCGCGATGTCGATCAGCTCGATGGCGTTCACCACCAGCAGCGAGACGATCACTGGCCAGGCCATGCGTGTGATGTCGGCGTCGAGTCGGCGACGGCGCTGGTATACGTCGAGCGAGCTAGGGTTCACCGCGTCGGCTCACAGGTCGGGGGCGGTTCCCCACGCCCGCAAACCGTCCCGGTACACTCCCACTGCTGATCATCGCAGCGCTTGAAGCAACGCAGGGCGCACCACTCTCGAGCACCAGCATCGACTGGCGCCGGCTCTGGCGTGCCTGCGTCGAGAGCAGCATCCTCGCTCCCCGTTTCGGCGGCGTCGGCGGGCGCGGCATCCGGCTCTGCGTCCATGCCCGAATCCGGGGCGTCGGTGTCGGGCGCTGCGTCGCGAATGCCCGCGTCCGTGCCGGGCGACGCGACCGTGCACAGCACGGCGCTGGCTTGGCCGCACTCCGCTCCCGGATACGCAGGGAGGCCTTCGCCCCCTGCGTCCTCGTCTTCCGCGCTGTCGTCTTCGAGGGTGATCGGGATGTTGCTCTGCACGATCTCGCAGCCAGCGGTCAGCCACAGGGCGCACGCGACGCCCATCAAGGCAGTGAACGGATGACGGGCGATGGTGAGAGTCGAGCGCATGATTCAACCTCAGGCGAGCTCACTCGCGGCCAGCTGGCGTAGCTCCCGCTTCATGATCTTGCCCACTCCATTCTTGGGAAGCGAGTCCACGAAGAATACGTGGGCAGGCGTCTTGTACTTCGCGAGACGGGCCTGAGCGTGCGCAACGACTCCCGCTGCGTCCAGGGTTGCGCCGGAGCGCAACACCAAGTAGGCGGCCACCTCCTCCCCCAGCACTTCGTGGGGAACCCCGACCACCGCGCACTCCAGGATCTCGGGCAACTGGTGCAGCACCTCCTCGACGTCCTTGGGGTAGACGTTGAAGCCGCCGCGGATGATCAGGTCCTTCTTGCGCTCGACGATGAACAGGTAGCCGTCCTCATCGAGGTACCCGACGTCACCAGTGAACAACCAGCCGTCACGAAACGCCATGGCGGTCTCGTCGGGCAGTCCCAGGTACCCGGGGCTGATGTTCTTTCCGCGCGCAATCACCTCGCCGTGCTCTCCAGGCGGCAGCGCGCGCCCCGCTTCATCCACGATCCGCACCTCGACCCCCTCCATGGGCAGGCCCGTCGAGCCCGCCTTGCGCGGGTGGCCGTCGCGGTCGATGGCGATGCCGGGGCTCGCCTCGGTCAGGCCGTAGCCGACGTACATGCGCCCGCCGAAGCGCCGCTCGAAACGCACGAGTTGCTCCATCGGCATCGGCGCTGCGCCGACCAGCCAGCGCTCGACGCTGCTGGTGTCCACGACCTGACCTGCGCCCTGCAGCGCGTCGGCACAGGCCAGCAAGCCGATGTACATCGCTGGGACGCCGGCCATCGCCGTGACCCGGTGCTTCGAGATCAGCTCCAGCACTCGCTTCGGATCGAACCAGCGCATCAGCACGCTCTTTCCGCCGAACAGATAGCCTCCGACGGCCACTCCGAGACCGAAGCTGTGGGCGAGCGGCAGCACCAGAAGGCCAACGTCCTTTGCGCCATCGCGGTTGGAAGAGGCTTGAGAGTTCCTCGTGGCGGCCACCAGATTGCCGTGAGTCTGCATGACGCCCTTGGGGCGTCCCGTGGTTCCACTCGTGTAGAGCAACACCGCCAGGTCGCGCTCTGCGCGGGGCACGGCGGTCTCCAGTTTTTTCCCCCCGGCAATTACGCCGGACAACTCGAGATAGCGGCCCGCCGTTTCATCCGCGACCAGGACGTGGTCGAAGCGCGCCCCATGCTGCTTCGCCGCCTCGACCTTGGGCAGGAGCTCCGCCGAGGTGATGAGGATCCTGGCGCCGCAGTTCTGGGCGATGAAGGCCAGCTCGTGAGCTTCGAGCAGGAACAGAACGGGAACCACGACGCCGCCAGCCCGCCACACGGCGGCGTAGCCGACGAGCACCTCAGGGCGATTGGTCAACAACACCAGGACTCGATCTCCGGGGGAGAGTCCCAACTCCACCAGGGCGCCCGCGAGCTGCTGACTGCGTTCGTGAAGCTCGAGGTTCGTCAGGGCGTCCCCCTCGAAGACGAGCCGCTCGTAGACACCAAACTGCTCGAGGTTCTGTTCGGCCAGGTGCGCCAGGGTCATCCCGGCAAGCCTATCAAGGCGCAGACGCCTCCGCAGCCGGCACGGGAACGACGCGACCCACCCAGCCAATCACCCACACCATGGGCACCGTGATCAGGATACATGGCAGGACGACCCCCGCGCGCTCCGGGTAGAAAGCCAGGGCGTAGGCGACCGCGAGCCCGTTGTTCACATAGACCGCGTTGCACCCGAACGCGACCGCGTCCTCTCGTCCGAGCACTCGACCCCCCAGCGCGCCGACAGCGAGGAACCCAAGGCTGATGGCGCTGACCAGCAGCAGCACTCGGAGCAATCCGTTCAGTCCCTGTTCGAACCAGCGCTCACGAGTCGCCGTGGTGGCGAGGAAGATCAATGTCAGCAAACAGATCAGCGCCAGTGGGGTGAAGCGGGCGTGTCGGCGCGCGATCCAGCGCGGCGCCGCGCGGCGCGTGATCTGCGCGCACGTGAACGGCACTCCAAGTAGGAGCGCGATGTACGCCACGCGCTGAGTCACCTCGATCCCGGACGGCGCCCGCGCTGCGCCCTCCCCCAGCAGTCTGGGCAGCTCCAGACTCAGCGGCACGCTGAGCGGCGACAGCAAGCTGGTCGCGAGCAGCACCAGCAGCGCGAGTGGGACGTTGCCTCGGTGGATGTCGGTGAAAGCGACGCTCGACATCCCCGCAGGCATCGCGGCCAGCAACAGCAGCCCCAGGGCGTCGTCCGAGCGCAGCCAGCGTCCCACGGCGAAGACCAGCACAGGCAGCCCGAGCAGCTTGATCAGCACCATGCCGACCAGGCGCAGTCCCCCGCGAGGCCGCCGGAGTTCGTGCAGGACCTCCCTCGGGCTCACCTTCAGACAGGTGAAGTACAGCACGCCGCCGAGGCAGACCGGGATGGCTTGGCGAGCCGCTTCCGGAGGGATCTGGACGATCAGGCCGAGACCGAGCGCCAGATACGCGAAGAGCCAGAACCGCTCGCCGAGCACTCCGCGCGAGACCTCATTGACTGCCGGCGCTGCCCGCAGCCCCCGACGAAGTACCGCCGGTGCCCGCGGCGCCGCCGGTCGAGTTCGTGCCCCCGGTCCCGCTGGTTCCACCGGTCCCGCCCGTCTGCGAGGTGCCTCCGGCACCCGAGCTGCCGCTCGTCCCCCCAGTCCCGCCGGTGGCGCTACCGGCGGTCCCCCCCGTGCCAGCACTCCCGCCGGAACCCGCGCTGCCTGCGCTGCCGCCCGTTCCGCCGGTTCCCCCAGCGCCGCCAGCACCGCCATCCACCCCTCCGTCCAGAGGACAGAACGCGGGGCACTGGGCGTCGGACAGACACTTGGTGATCTTGAGTCCCTTCGCAGCGGAGGCGCCGACCAGTCCACCGTACTGGTTGATCACGCTCTCGCAGAAGTCTGGCAGCGCGCAGGTCGTCCCCGTGCAGCGCTTCTCGGTAGCGCAGGCGCGAATCGCAGTGCAGCCCTCGTCCGCCGCGCAATCCGCGAGGAGACACGCGCAGCTGTTGCACGCGCAGACGGTGACCTCGTCGCAACCTGACGTGCCGTTGTCGATGCACGACTGAACGAAATCGGAAGTGGCGACGCACTCGCCGCTCCCCCCAGTACCCGCGGTGCCGCCTGTCCCGCCAGCGCCCCCGTTGCTGAGACGCGCGGGGCGCTCGTCGTCGCTGGAGCAGGCAGCGGGGAGCACGGCGAGGCCGAGCCCGAGCAGTGCGAGCGAAGCCAAGGGAATACGAGTTCGAAGGTTCATAGGTTCTCCAGGTTCCGGGAAGTCCCTATCCGTCAGGATATGGGTGAAGTCAGCGGCTGCGCGAAGCGCACCATGATGAAATCGTCAATCAGCTCCCCCGCCAACGTCGCGATGAATCCCTTGCGCACCGCCTCCCGCTCGAAACCCAGCGAACGGTACAGCGAGATCGCCCTCCGGTTGTCGCTGCGCACGTACAGCTCCAGGCGGGACGCGCCGGCACGCTCGGCCCAGGCGACGGCCTCGCGCATCAGGGCCCGCCCAAGTCCCTGACGTTGCCAGCCCGGGTGCACTGCGACCGCGAGCGTCGCGACGTGACGCACTCTCGCGGGAAACAATTTCCTCGCGGAAGCATAGCCAGCGATCGTCCCCGAGGGATGGGCGACAACGAACACTCGCTGGAGCTCGCTGGGGCGAGATCGGCGGTCGATGGCGCCCAGATCCAGCTCGAGCTGATCCACGTCCAGCACCATGCCGTCACCCGACTCCGCGCATGCACGATCCACCTCGAGGATGCCT
>JAGQIY010000092.1 GCA_020430865.1 Myxococcales bacterium | reverse complement strand
TGACGGCGACGAGTCGCCCCAGCGCCTGATCGACGCCGAGTAGCACCTCACCCATCCCGCCCTCGTCCAGGTGGCCGATCAGCTCGAAGCGGCCCGGTTGACTCTGCAGGGCAAGTCCGAGGGCGGTGCGCGCCTTGGTGGCAGGCAACGTCTCTTCAGCGCCTCGATCGGTGGTCGCTTCCCCCGCGGGTTGGCCGATCTGCCCAGGAGGGTCTCGAGGCGCATCGCGACTCATGTCGACCGGCGAGCCTAGCAGCATGCGACGCCAGGTGCTCGACGCATGGATCCGGGTCCTGCTGGGGAGTAGGCTTGCCCGTGGTGGCGACCTCTCCTGAAGAAGCGGAGACGACCCCGGGAGCCGCCGAGATGCGGCTGCTCCCAGGGGGGCGATTCAGTGAGGGTGAGCTGATTCGGCGTGACGCGTGGAGCGAGAGCTATCGTGGATACGATGGCGTCCTTCAGCGGCCCGTCACCCTGCGACGTCCACGCACCGACGTCGATGAAGCTTCTGCGCGGGCCTGCTTCGTTCGCACCGCGTTCGCGCTCAGCTGGCTGGAGCACCCAGGAGTCTTCGCGATCCACGCGCTCTGCGAGCGACCCCCCTATCTCGTGCTCGCCCACAACGAGGGCCGTAGTCTCGCAGATGTCCTCGTCGGGCTGCGAGCTGGAGCTCCGGAGGTTGGCGCCCAGTACCCGCTGGAGCGGCTGCTTGGCGACTTCTCCCGCGCCTGCTTGGTGATCGAGTCTGCCCACCGCCTGGACGTGATCCACGCCAGCCTGCAAGCCGACGCGCTCCTGCTGGGGAACTTCGGCGATGTCTACATCACCGACTGGTGGGTCGCTCGCCCGCCGCAGAACATCCAGGGACGAAAACGCGTCGAGCTACAGCGAGCCGCCCAGCTGCCCATCTTCGCTGCGCTGCTTGCCGGCGAGGTACCGGTCGCGAGTCAGTGGCTGCAGTGGGAGTCCCTGGCTCCCGAAGTGCGGGCGGGCGCTGAACCGACCCGTGCATCCGACGTCTGGGGTCTGGGAAGGGTGCTGGCCGAGATCGTCGACGCGTGGTTCGCGGCGGAGGCCGAGCTGCCTGTCGCATCTTTCCGTGCGGGAACAGTCGAGGGGGCGCTGCGGCGCCTGTGCGAGGAGGCCTGTGCCGCGGACCCGGCCGACCGCCTGGGGAGCGCCCGGGAGCTGTCGGAGCGTCTCGATATGCTGTTGAGCGGTCACGTCATCGAGCAGCGTGACCGCTTGCGTGCCCGTGCGCACCGCGTCGCTGCCGAGCTGGCTCTGGCCGACGCGTTGCTGAGTCCACGCAAGGCGACCCAGGCTCGCACACGGGCGGTCGAGGAGCTCAGCCGGGCGCTGGCGCTGGACCCCGACGACCAGGCCGCGTTGCGCCTCATCGGGACCTTGTTCGAGCGCGCGGAGGAGGTCTTCGCCGGTCCTGCCGGGGACGAATACGCGCGGCTTCGAGCTCAGGAGCGTGCTCGCGGCTCGCGGCTCGGAGCGTTGGCTTTCGCGCTTGCGATGGTGATCCAGGGCGCGATCCTGGTTGCGTTCCCCGGCGTCTCGGGCACCCAGCTCGCGCTGCTGCTGCTGTTCGGTTGCCTGGCCGCGGCATGGGTTGGTCTGATGGGCTTCTTCGGCTGGACGCAGCCGAAGCACTTCTTGATCAACGGTTGCTTCATCACGCTGGCGATCGGCGCCTTCTCCTTCGTGCTGGGGCCGTGGATCTACGTGCCTGGGTTCAGCCTCGCCGCGAACGTGGTTCTGGTGACCAACAGCCGGCCAGAGCCGCGGTTTCTTGCTGCACACGTGGCGCTCGCGTGTTTCAGCATGCTCGGCCCGAGCCTGCTGATGAGATTCGGACTCCTCCCGGCGACCTATGGTAGCGATGCGACCGCCTACATCGCCACCAGCTTCGCGACGCTCAGCGAGACTCCGATTCTGGTGCTCCTTGCCGTGGGGAACCTGCTGTTCATCGCGCTCCCGCTGATGCTCTTGGGCCGCAACGTGGAGCGCCTCAACGCCATCGAACGGTCGCTATTCGCTCAAGCGTGGCTACTGCGCGAGCTCCTGCCCCGCGAGCGTCAACGGGACTAGCTGCTGCTTCAGGTCCGCAGCGGCGGCGGTGAGGATGCTGACTCACGGCCGCGGGCTGTCTCGCTCAGCGCCTGCGGCGGCGCCGAATGAACGCCCCGAGACCCAGCGCGAGCGCGAGGAGCGAGCCCGAGGGGGTGGACGACGTGCCAGGCACGGCGCAGCCACAGCCCGTGGTCTCGTCGGCCGCGTCGTCCGCGCCGTTGGTGCCACCAGCGCCACCGGTCGGGGCGACACCACCCGTTCCGCCGCTCGCCATGCCACCCGTTCCGCCGCTCGCGGCCCCTCCCGCGCCCCCGACGCCAATCGGAGTCTCGTCGAGGCTCTCGAAGCTCACCTCGGGGGAGCTGAGCGGGCAGTTCTGGTGACCGATCACCATGTGATAGGTGACGCTTGGATCGAACGGCGGGTCGCTGTTCTCGTCGATCACGATCTCCCCACTTCGGGTGTCGAGGTGCTCCACGGCGTAGTCGAAATCGGAGATCTCGGGGATGAAGCCCTGAGACTTGAAGCCGACGTGCTCGCCGCGGCGCACGTAGATCCCCCAGTCGAGACCGCTGGCCCGATCCGGGAACAGGTCAACCTTGAAGCGGATCGCCTTGGCGTCGGCCTTGGGCGTCGCCTGGAAGTGGAACAGGCTGCTCAGGCTGACGAACTGCTTGGCCTGCTGGCAGCCGCCGCCGATGAACTGGGCGACGATGTCGAGGCCCAGCATGTTCGTGGCGATCGACTCGCCCTCGGTCAGGCTGAGTTCGTTGTCGCAATCATCGAGGCCCCGCGTGGCGATGATCTCGTCGATCCGCGTCAGGTCCGCGTCGGTCAGGTCCCCGTCTTGCTTCAGGTCGGCGGCGGTCTGCTGGATGCCTCGCGCGAAGTCACCGAAGGTCGACGACGTCACGAGCAAGCTCGCGGCGCCCCAGACCAGCCGGTCCGCCACTGACTTGCCGAACTCCTTGCGTAAGGTCCAGCCGAGGCTACCAATCAACTCGCCATCGGCGTGCACCTCGCCAACGAGATCACCGGGGCAGCTCTTCGCCGTGTCCTCGAGGTTGCGCTCCGCGCCGAGTGCTCCCAGCGACGTCTCTCCCAGCAGGGCGTTGTCGTTCTCGGTGCAGGCGAAGTAGTCGCTGATGCCCTCGTCGATGGCGCCACCCCAGGGGGAGAGCCCGTACTCGCTGGTCGCGGTCTGACCGCCGTTGTAGCCAATGGCGTTGTCGCTGACGTAGTGCGTGAACTCGTGGAGGAACACGTCGCTATCCAGGGCGAAATCGACGCTCGAGCCCTGTCCGATCGCGATCATGTTCGGGGCGCTGAACGCTCCGGAGTTGATTCCCTGGGGAGAAAAGAAGGCGTTGTCGAGCGGCGAGCCGTTCTCCTGCATGTTCGCCACCGCGACCAGCTTCCAGCTGTTGGCGCTCATGTCGATGCCCAGCTCCGTCTCGTAGAAGGTCTTCATGCGGGTGAGGTGGTAGTAGAGGTTCACCTGCGCGAAGGCGTCCTTGGCGTCGGTTGCATCCTGGGGTGGGTCGTAGAGGAAGTCCTCGCCCGCGCTGGGTTCGAGCACCTGCTCGACGGTCACCTGCCCCTGGTTCGGATCACCGCTCACGTAGTTGGTCACGGTGAGGTTGCCGTTCCAGCCGTTCAGGTGCTGGGGCGTCCCCGCGACCAGCTCCAGCAGCTCGGTGTCGACCAGCGTCGGTGTGGTCACGGGGTCCTTCTCGTAGACTCGACCCTGAGCGCTGCGCGCCAGCGGACCACCTCCCCGGAGCGTGCCGTCGTGGGCGTCGATCAGGTAGCGGAACCCGCCTCGCTCGCTGGGTACATCGACCTGCCAGACCAGGTATGCCGCAGAGGCGCCAGGCAACACCGCTAGCTCGAAGCGAGGAGCAGCCAGCGAAGCCGTCAGCTGGAGCTGAGCTGCCCGCTGGAGCGCTTCGTCCTGGCTGAGCCTCGGTGTGACGTCGAGGTCCAGACCGCGAGCCACCTCGACCACGCTTCGCTGGACCTCGCCGGCAGCGTCGAGGCGCACGACGACCGCCTTGCCCAGGACGGGCAGGCCCTTGTAGACCTGCCGGAAGCGCACCGTGTGACTGCCGTGCAGCGCGAGCTCCCGCTGCAGCACCAGCTGCGCCTGACCTAGCCCGAGGCTTTTCCTCGAGGATTCGAGGTACCGGTCGGCGACCTTGGACAGCGTGGTTCCGCGCGTCACCGTGCCTTGAGCGAGGGTCGGTTTGTGCCAGGTGGCAGCCGACGCATCCAGGCCAGGAACGGTACAAGCCAACAGAGCGAACAAGGCGAGCGAGCGACGCATGGTGGTCCTTTCGAATGTTGCGCATGACCGCGCGAGGGGGTGCTCGCACCTAACACGCTTTCACGGCTGGTGCTTCATCGCGCGCTCGGCCCTGCCCTTGGCGGTCCGCCGGAGCGCCTCTCCAGACCGCAACGTTGTGCTGCGGAACGCTGTTCGATTCGTCGATCGCACCCGGATTTTCCACGTCGGAGGCGCGCGCCACAGAATCTTCCATCTTGGCGAGACTCCGAGGCTGCCCGAGGTCGTCTCAGGCTGACTCACGGGCGCGCGCCGCTGGCCGGTCATTTTTTTTTGGGAAACGGGCGCTAGCACGGGGCGCGCTGTGCGGGTTTGCGGCGAGACGGCGCGCCTCACCCCCCGCGATCGACCACTGGTCGTCGGAGTGGAGACGTTCCGCTCCGTACCTCCACGCTTCGCGAGGCTCTCCTGGTGGGAGCGCGGGGCACACGAAGCGTTCCCCTGGTCAACTGCGGGGCTTGCGAGCGTGACGCGGTTGAGAAACACTGTTGGAAGCGGAATTTTTCGCACCTCGGGAGGGCGCCAAGGAACTCGATGAG
>JAGQIY010000881.1 GCA_020430865.1 Myxococcales bacterium | reverse complement strand
GCGGCGCCGCGGGCGTCATTGGGGTCGCGCGCTGGCTGATGGGCTTCTCGATGGTGGGTGTCGTCGCTGGCATCGTCCTCGGTTACTACCCGCGGTTGCTCCTGCTCGGGGTTCCGCTCTTGTGGCTGACCGACCGCTACATCGGGCGCTGGCGGGCCGCCGCGGTAGAGCACGACGCCGAGCGTTGGGGGCGCGCGATGGCGATGGGCCTGCACCGCCGCATGATGTTCAGCGGCGCCGTGCTCTTCGTCCTCGCCTACTGTGACTACCAGGCAGACTATCAGTCGGACCGCCCAGCCGCAGGCTGGGCAACGGCGCGGGGTCGGCCGCCTTCACCTCAGCGTTTTCAGAACAGCGACTGAGGCCGCTGCTGTCGGGAGGGAAGGCGAGCTTCCGCAATCATTCGCACGGGTTCTTGCCCACGCGTGCCCCCATTGCCTAGTTCTGCCATGCTCGCGGGACGAGGATGTTCGTCTGTCCTGAGTGTGGTCAGTGCTACCAGGCGCCGGGTCCGTGCCCGAGCGACGGCAGTCCCCTGTCCGACAACCTGACCGAGCCGCTGCTCGGGCAGATGGTGGGGAGCTATCGCATCGCTGCCCTCCTCGGCGTCGGTGGCATGGGGCGTGTCTACAAGGGCGTGCACCCGCAGATCGGGAGCCGAGTGGCGATCAAGGTGCTGAGCATGGAGTGCGCTCACCACCCGGCGTTGGTGCAGCGTTTCTTTGCGGAAGCACGTTCGGTGAACGTCATCCGTCACGAGAGCATCGTCAACATCGTCGACCTCTCTACCTTGAGCGACGGGCGTCCCTACATCGTCATGGAGTATCTCGACGGGCAATCGCTCTCCGAGGTGATCCAGGAGCGCTCGCCGCTCCCCGTGGGTGGCGTGGTGAGCCTGATGTTCGAGGTGCTCGACGCCCTGGCCGCTGCCCATCAGGCGGGGATCGTCCATCGCGATCTGAAGCCCGACAACATCTTCGTGACGGCGCAGGGCCGACCGAAGGTGCTCGACTTCGGCATCGCCAAGCTGCGCCCCGAGCTGGGCGCTGGCAGCGACGCGACACGCACGGGCTCGATCTTGGGCACTCCGCACTACATGTCCCCCGAGCAGGCTCAGGGGCAGCACGTCGACCATCGCAGCGACATCTACGCGCTGGGCATCATCCTGTTCGAACTGCTGACGGGTCAGCGACCGTTCGAGGCGCCCACCCTGTACAGCCTGCTCGACATGCACGTGAAGCAGCCTCCTCCGCCTCCGACCTCGGTGCGCCGCGACCTGCTGCCTGTCTTCGATCAGGTGGTGTTTCGTGCGCTCGCCAAGCGACCAGAGCAACGCTACCAGAGCGCGGGGGAGATGAAACAGTCGCTCGAACTCGCAGCGCAATCGATTCCTCCGGGAAGCTGGTCTACCCTCGGTGCGCGCAGCGGCGGGCGACCCCCATCAGGCAATGTCACGCCGCACCACGGGCGCCCTCCGACCGTTCCCAGTACCCTCGGCGCTCAAGGACCGGGCAACTCGGTGCCCAGCCTCGGCGGCGCTATCCCTGGCACCATGGGCGGACAGGTGATGAGCGGAGCCTACGGTGTCCCGCCGACTGGCAGCGGGTCCTTCCAGGTCGCGCCCCAGACGGTGGAGCGCTCCTCGCCGGTGCCGTACTTGATCGCCGCTGCGGCTGGTTTCGTGCTGATCGTCGCGATGGTGTTCGTCTTCTTCTTTGGTGTGTCCTTGGTGGGTCAGGCGAACACGGCGTCTCAACGGCCTGTGGTCAACACACCTCAGCCGGATCCAGCGGAGCCAGACCGCGACGACCCGGGTTTTCCCAGCGTACCCGGAATGCCCGTCGGCTCTGGGAACGCCCGCTTCGACGTCTCGGCAGAGGCCGCCGCCGCCTACGAGAACGCAGCGAGGACCATGCCAAACCTCCAGGTGGCGTTGATCAGCGCCAACGGGGTGAAGTCGGACGGCACCATCGACATGACCTCGCAGATCACGAACTCCGCCACTTTCCAGTTCGTCAACGCCAACAGCTGCTTCCTGGTCAGCGCGACGCAGTTCGGCAACACCAGCGTGGGGATGAAGAAGTCCGACTGCGCGGGTCGGCCAGTTCGCATGCCTCGCTGCAAGCTCTCGAGCGTGATGAAGCGCGCCTTCGCGCAGACGAAGGCGGACCCTTCGGCGCGCGGGATCGTCAGCTATCAGGGAAATAGCGGCGGGGAACCGCAGTGGTCGGTCACGCTCGGGGTGCTGAGCCACGCGAGCATCCCCGACGACTGCGCAGCGTCCCTCTGACGGACTCCTCCCCCGAGCATGGCTCTCGAGGCGCGGAGCCAGCGACTCTGGATCGCTCTCAGAGGGGAAGCGTCAGCAGGACAAGCGACGGAAGCGAAGCCGCGCGGAATCGATCCATCGGCTCAGTGGCCTGTGGGCGGACGTCGTCGCTTGCCGGCTCTCGCGTCTGCAGTGCGCCTTGCCTTGAGCTCCTCGAT
>JAGQIY010000880.1 GCA_020430865.1 Myxococcales bacterium | reverse complement strand
TGCGCCCCGGAGCAGGTTACGCAGCAGGCTGTCAGAGAACGACAAGGGTACGCCGCTCTGCTTGACCACGCGCAGTCGCAGAGCGCGCTTGCCCAGGCTGCGCCCCCCCATCAACGTCTCGCTGACCACGTAGTAGAACCATTCCACAAGGAAATATAGGGTCAGGAGCAGACCGATACCCACGCCGCCGATCCCCTCTTCACCGAGGCTCGCTCCACCGATCAGCGCCAGGAAGCCGAACACGCTGATGATGACCGCGCGCACCATCAGGTCGACCAGGTAGGCGGCGGCACGCCGCGCCGGGCCGGCCGTGCGGTAGCGGAAGCGGACGTGCTCGGGGGTCTCGACGTCGGCGGTGGTGTCGAGAGGGTCCGCTTCCTCGTCGCGGGTCGTGGGACTCCTCCGCGCCAGTTGTGCCTGCATGCCCGCCATCGTGCGCCCGGGAGCCTAGCAGGTTGCCCGGAGACTTCGTTCGTTCGCCAGCTCGTCGCGCCCAAGCGGCTAGATCCAGCCTGCAGGAGCGGCTTCCGAGCGCTCGCAGCCTGTCGGCCTCCCAGCGCGCTCGCCCTTCCAGCGCGCTCGCCCTTCCAGCGCGCGCGCCCTCCGGCGCAGTCGCCCTCCGGCGCAGTCGCCCTCCGGCGCAGTCACCCTCCGGCGCAGTCACCCTCCGGCGCAGTCACCCTCAACCCGGCTGCCGCCGGTGAGGCAGAGCCGGGACTCAGAATGCGTAGCTCTCGGCCACGATCACGTCGGTGCTCGCGATCATGTCGTGGAGGCAGCGCCGCTGCTCCGTGAAGATGAGCAGCGCATCCACCAGCCCGATCGCGCTGACGATCTGGGACGCGAACGCGATGATCCAGTTTCGCAACACGACACCGTACAGGAAGTCGACCGGGCTGCCGTCTTGACGCACGACCTTGATCTTCATCGTACGCTTCCCCACGGTTTGTCCGGTCTTGACGATGCCGAACCACTGGTAACCCGCCATCGCGAGCAAGCCGAAGAACATCACGATCGCGCCCAGGATGATCGCGATCTCCTCGTTCGAGCTCATCCCGATCAGGAAGATGATCAGGCCAGGCGCCGCGGCTGCCAGGTCACACAACCCGTCGATGAGCTTGGCCAGGAAGCGCGTCCCACGCTCCGCTCGAACGAACATCGAGCTGCTCGCCGGGGAGGCGAAGGAGAAATCCGGTCCTTGGGGAGCAGCGTAGGGGTTGTAGCCGGGTTGAGCCATCGAATCACCTCATCAAGGTCATTCCCGTGCGTCAATGCAGACGCTGAGAGGAGTGGTCTACGCACACTCGCCCACTGAGCTTCCCTGACCCGCACGATCCATGCTCTGGGCGCAGCTTCGGAGCGGCGCTATCCTGGGGGTCGATGCCCAGCGTTGAATCCACGGCGCCTTCTGGCTCGTTGAAGCATCGGCTTCTGACGCTCAGCGAGCTCGAGCTGCGAGCGCGCTGGCTCCAGGCCGAGCTACCGGGCTGGGGACCCCAGCTGGCAAGTCGCATCCTGAACGAGCTGGCGGGGGAGTGCGAGGCCGCCCACAGTCGGGCGCGGGAAGCGATGGTAGCCGTGGCGCTGTGTCTGGTGCGAATGGCCGACGAGCCGTGGCTGCGTGAGCTGTCCAGGGAGACGAGCTCAGCACGACTCCTGAGCCTCGAACGCCTGCTGCGCCGGGGAGAGATCGCGCCGGAGGAGCAGGCCGAGCTCGACCAGCTGCGGGTGCCGGACTACGGCGCGGGGCGCGAGCTGTCCCTGGGAGAGCGGCGAGCTCTGGCGCGCCGCCCCGAGCGGCGGCATTTCGACCGCTTGCTGGGAGATCCTCACCCCATGGTCGTGCAGATCCTGCTGCGCAATCCTCGGCTCACCCTGGACGACGTGGTGCGCATGACCAGCCGGCGGCCGGCGAACCGGCGGGTGCTGAGGGAGATCGTCACCTCTTCGCGCTGGGTCGCCCGAAGTCGGGTGCGCCTCTCGGTCTTGCTCAACCCCGGCGCGCCCGACCCGCTGGTGATGCCGTTCCTCCCGCTCTGCGGTCGCCAGGAATTGCAGGAGCTGATCGACAGCAGTCGCCTGCCGCTGGTGCGTCGAGCCACCGCCCACGAACTCCTGGAGCGCCGGCCGCCCATGGCCGAGCCCGACGCGCTGGACGTGCACTGAGCCGCTTGCGAAGCGCCCGGGCGCTGGGACTCGAAGCGCGAGGTCGGTCGCCAGATCCGCGGACGCTCGGCGTGCAGATCACTCGGCGGCTTCGGCCTCGGGCTGCTTCTCCTCGGCGCCGCACGAGATCGCCAGCAGCTCGACGATGTCCAGCTGCTTGATCTTGTCTTCCTTCTCCTCGGCCTTGATGCCGTCGGTGAGCATCGTCATGCAGAAGGGGCAGGCAGACGCGATGGTGTCCGCGCCTGTCTCGAGCAGCTGCTTGGTGCGCTTGATGTTCACGCGATCCTTGTTCTGCTCCTCCATCCACATCTGGGCGCCGCCGGCGCCACAGCACAGGCCCTTCTGCTTGGTCCAGTACTCCGGCTCGACCAGCGTTACCCCGGGGATCCCCTCGAGGATCTTCCGCGGGGGATCGTAGATGTCGTTGTAGCGTCCGAGGTAGCAGCTGTCGTGGTACACGACCTTGGCGTTGACCGACTTGCCGGGCTTCAGCTTGCCCTCCGCGACGAGGCCCAGGAGGTAGTCGGTGTGGTGGACGACCTCGTAGTTGCCCCCGAAGTCGGGGTACTCGTTGGCCAGCGTGTTGAAGCAGTGAGGGCAGGTGGTGATGATCTTCTTGATCCCGCCTTGCTCCTTGTAGCCGTTCAGGGTCTCGATGTTGGCCTCGGCGAGGGTCATGAACAGGTACTCGTTGCCGGCCCGGCGAGCCGAGTCACCGGTGCACGTCTCCTCCTGACCGAGCACCGCGAAGTCGACGCCCGCCTGTCGCAGCAGCGCCGCCGTCGCGCGTGAAATGCGCTTCGCCCGGTCGTCGTAGCTCGCGGCGCAGCCGACCCAGTACAGCACGTCGGCGTCCGGCTTGTCGGAGGCCAGCGGGATATCGAGCCCCTCCGCCCAGTTCGCGCGGTCCATGCGCGAGAGGTTCCAGGGGTTGCCGTTCGTCTCCATGCCGTCGAAGGGACCCTGCAATTCCGCAGGGAATTCGCCCTGGATCGTCACGAGGTTACGCCGCATCTGCACGATCTTGTCGACGTAGGTGATCATGACCGGGCACTGCTCCTCGCACGCGCGGCAGGTGGTGCAGGCCCAGAGAACGTCCTCGTGAATGACGCCGGGGACCAGGTTCAGGTCCTCGAAGACGTGCTCGCCGTCGCTCGGCTTCTCGGCAGCCTCGGCCTCGGCGCTGGCTTCTTCGGAGGTCTCCTCGGCGCTCTCCTCACCCCCATCCTCGGCGCCCTCCTTGGGTCGAAGATCATCGAGCAAGACGCGGTTGATCTTCGTGACTTCCATCACCTCGTCTTGGCGGTGATACAGGTGGTCCCGCAGATCGAGCGTGAAATGCTTGGGGCTCAGGATCTTACCTGTCGTTGCCGCAGGGCAATTGTCCGAGCAGCGCCCGCACTCGGTGCAGGTGTAGAAATCGAGCACGTCCTTCCAAGAGAAGTGCTGGATGCGAGCGTAGCCAATGGGCGCGGCGTGCATGTCGTCGGACTCCATGCCCTTCTCCACCATCGCCATGAGCTCGTCGGAGTTCTTGGCCATGGGACGCAATCGGCCCTTGGGGGTGAGATCGCTCAGGAAGACGTTCTGCATCACCGTCAGGATGTGGAAGTGCTTCGAGTAGGGCAGGATGTTGAGGAAGATCAGCACCAGGCTCGCGTGGGTCCAGAAGCCGATGTGAGCCAAGATGACCAGGGCCCGAGGCGAGAGTCCCTGGACGGCGAGGGCCGCGGCGGAACCCGCCGGCTCCCAGGCGCTGAAGTGAACGGCCTGGGGAACGTGGGAGCCGAGGGGGGCGATGATGGTCTCGATGCGACCGCAGGTGGCGACCATCTCTCCCGTCGCGTTCGCGCACACCGCCGCGTGCTTCACCTGCAGCACCTGCGCGGCACCGTCGTAGAAGATGTCCGCCAGCATCATCGTGATGATGATGCCGAGGATCAGCAGACCCTCCCAGCTGAGAGCCATGCGCTTCTGCTTGTTGATGGTGCGGTAGTAGACGAAGACCAGCGCGCCCAGCACCACGAGTGAGGCGAGGACGTCCTTGAGCAGGTTGTAGATCTTTCCGAGCGGAACCCCACCCACGCCCTCCGGTCCCAGGATGAAGAGGTTGAATGTCGGATCGAAACCTCGCCCCCAGAGGATGATGGAGCGCGCCAGCAGCAGGACGAACCCGACGAAGATGAGCTGATGCGCGAGGCCCGCCGCCAGGTAGTAGCGCATCTTCTTCTGGAAGAACGCATACACCCAGACCGCCTTCAGGCGTGCGCCGACGTCGGATACTCGGCTCTCGTGAGTTGGGCCGCCCACCTTCAGCAGCGCGAGACGACGATGCGCGCTCCAGGCGAACATCGCTAGCAAGCTGAGGATGACTGCGGCCATTACGATGGGGTTCATCAGGACCTCTCTACACGCCCTTCAGGGGAGAAGGCGAAGCTGTCAGGAACACGCGCGACTTGGCGCAGAAGTAACGGGAACGAAGCCTGGCTGCCAAGGCAGGAACCATCGCGTCCTCGGGGGACCCATGCCGGTGGTTCAGGCAGCAGGCCGCGTGGTGTCTTAGGGGTTAATGCTGCCGCGCGTCAATCCGGCTCGCAAATTTGTTGGACAAAGTGCGGTGCAGGCTGCAGCTGCGCTGACGCAGGCCTCAGCCGCGACCAGAAATCCTGAGGAAGATCAGGAAGATCACATACAGCACAACCGCCACGGCGAGCAGCTTGACCCAACCCGCCAAGCCCGGTTTGGGCGCTGGCGCCGGCGGGGGAGTCAGCGGTCGTTCCTCGATCACCCGCGTCACCCCTGGCTCCGCTTCGTCCGCGCATTTGATCCGCAGCATCAAGTTGCCCCGCGGCAAGTCGCTGCCCTCAGGCGCCAGCCCGCCGTGAGCAGGCACCCGGATCACCAGCGAGCGCGCCCCCGAGGAAGGGGGACCGTCGTCGCAGCGAACGGGCAGCTTGACCTGAACCAACTCAGGCAGCTCGCGTCGACCTCGGGTGCTGACTGCTCCGGCCCGCTCGCACGCATCGCAGCCACCTCCGCCGCAGGCGGCACAGCTCAGGTTGCGAGGCAGCTCGAACTCGATGCTGGCGCCTTCCTCCAGCCACTCCCTCGCGACTTGGATGCGATGCTCCACGTCCGGGCCTCGTGGCCCGTCGGTCGCGTGCGTCACCTTGCCAAGAACCTGCGCCCCCACGATCTGGGAAGCGTACCTCAGGACACCCGCTCTTTGGCCGCAGAATCTCGGAAAACCCGTGCGCAAGCGCCGTCGGATCCCGTTCGGCAAGCAGGGCGTTCACTCGCAACACGGCTGTGTCGCGGCACAGGCTGCGTCGCGGCAGGGCTGTGTCGCAGCAGGGCTGTGTCAGGGCTCAGGGCTGTGTCAGGGCTCAGGCCGAGTCGGGGGTCGCCTGGGTGAGTTCTTGGAGCACCTCGTTCAGCACGCGCTCCACGAGCTGATGCTCTTCGGGTGACGGCTCCCGCGCCAGGTCGACACGGAATCCATCCTGATCCTGGGCAACGCTGCGCAGCAACCCAGCGGGCAAGCGCTGGGACAGCGCGCTCGCAACCGCTTGCAGCAACCCAGTATCCCCAAAACACCCACAGGGCCGCTCTTCCTCGAGGGCCTCGAGGTGCTCGGTGGCGATATCCGCATCCGGATGTCCAAGAGGCAGGAGATCGAGCGCGGCGTCGAGCTTCCCCGAAGCGGCTTCGTCACCCGCGTGCTGAAGGAGCACGCCCTGGGTCACCAAGCAACTGCCGAGCAGCTCCGGCTCCTTGGCGTCACGCGCCGCTTCGACGGAGCGCTCCATCAGCTCCCTGGACTCGGCGTCGTCACCAATTGCCGCACGGTACTGGGCGTGACGAGCCAGCCCGAGCGCCAGGACGCGCGGCCCCTCCTCGGCGAACTTGGCGGCGCTCTCGAACGCGCCAACCGCTTCCTGGGTGCGCCCCTGGGCCGCGTGCGCTTCGGCCAGCGCCAGCTGGATGTCGGCCTGACCGAGCGCGTCTCCGGCCTTCTCGGCCAGATCCGCGAGGATTCGTAAGGTGCGCAGCTGCGCCTCGTCGTCTCCTGCCTCGGCGGCGGTGCGCACCGTCTGGGCGAGCAGCGCTCGGCGCAACGCATGGTTCTCGCCCAGGGTCTCGCGCACCAGCTCCTCGATATCGGAGAGCGCCAGCAGCGCCAGGGGAGGAGCCGACTGGCCGACGCGCTCCAGCGCTGCCTCTCCCAGGGTCTGCACCAGCTCATCCGGGAGACTCATTTCTTCAGGGAATGATGGCTCTACCGGGCTATACGCCTTGACCACGAACGCCCTGAGCGCGAGTGCCGGCGCCACGCCGGTATCACCCAGGGAAGCCAGAGTCTGGACGGCGCCATCGACCAACGCCAGCGCCTCCTCGATCTCCCCTTGCTCGAACAGCACGCCGGCGAGCGCGGTGTTCCCGGTGGCGGCAGCCTGGCTGAGCTCACCATAGGTGTCGCCCAGGTCGCTCACCAGATCGCGCAACACCCGCTCGGCCTCCCCCAGCTGTCCCTGACGATCCAGGGCGGCGCCGAGCTGAAACAGGTAGCCGAAGCGCGCAGCTTGCTCCTCCTCGTTCTGCGGCACCACGCGCGCTGCCGCGCGGAGAGACATCAACATCTCTCCGGGCTTGCCCGCGGCGTGGAAGAACTGAGAAGCTTCGAAGTGGGCGCGGCAAGCGCGGCCGCTCTGGGCGCCGTAGGTCTGCACCGCGATCTTTGCGGCGTCGGTCACGATCCGTTCGCCAGAGAGCGGGTTGCCACGTTGGAGCGCTTCAAGAGCGCGCTGAAGGGCCGACATGAGGGTCGGCATGTTGTGCCGAGTCGGGCCGCTTGCCAATGCCGCGGGAGTCAGAACCGCCCAACTCGCTGGATACTGCAGCCTCGGCGGTGCGCAACCCACCCAGTGCCGCCGCGAGAATGCTCTGTCCAGGGAAGACGCTGTCGCCGACCAGGTAGAGGCCGGGTTCCAAGCAGAGCGGCCCCAGGCGCCGGTAGTTGGAGAGGCCCGCGCGCCGCGGGACTCCTCCCACGTAGCCAGCGAAGCGTCCGGTGAATCGCTCGAATGTGCGGGGGCTGGCGGGCATCGCGCCGAGCACCGCGCTCGCCAGCTCCGGCGCGCGCAGCTCCAGCGTCTGCCGCAGTCGTCCCTGAATCTCGCGAATGGCTCGCGCGCGGGCGCCGGCGTCGAGGCTCCGCAGCCAGCTCAGCTCCACGTGGGTGGAGAGGGTCGCGCTGCGCGGGGCGCCCGCGGCGTGCTCTCGAGCGTCGCTCACCGAGCAGAACACATGATTTCCCCGCGTAAATTCCTGGGTCGTGTCGCCCACCAGCTCCAGATGAAAGGCTCGCGCCGGCAACGCCGCTGCCTCGAGTCGCAGGTAGCTCATCACGGCGCCCCAGCCGGTCTCCACCGCCGCGCTCAGGTCGTCCAGCTGCCTGGTCTGGCGACCAAGCAGCGCCGCCAGGTCCTGCGGCAGCAAGTTCGCGATCACGCAGCGCGCCAGGTAGCTGCCCTGGCGCGTCTGGACCTCGAAGCCGCCATGGGGAGAGCGACGCAGGCTCTGCACCCGACAGGAGAACCGCACATCGACCCCCCGCCGCTCCAGCGCCTCGCACACGGCGGTGGCTAGCTGGCCAATGCCCCCCACGACGTGCCCTGTTCCGCGAAAGCAGTAGTCCATCGCAGCCAAGGCGAAGGGCGCCTCCGCGCTCGCAGCGTCCGTCTGCACCGTGATCTGGCACACCGCGTTCAGGTAGACCCGCAGGGCGTGGCAGTCGGTCAGGCGATGCCGCTGGAGGAGCTTCTCCAGGGGTTGTCCCAGCAGCGGCAAGAGTCGCACGTAGGCCGGAGACTGCAGCGAGTGCCTCCACAGGGCAGCGCCGCTGAGCGGCGGCAGCAAGCTGGGTGAATCGAACAGCTCCCAGAGTGCGTCGGCGACGCGCTTCTGCTCCGCAAAGAAGCGCCTCAGGCTGATGGCATGAGCCGGTTCGAGCGCACACAGCGCGTCGATGAAGCGCTCTCGCGAGCGCCACACGGGTAGCACCAGGCCCGGCCCACGCAGCTCGATCACCGGGTCCAGCGCCTCGAAGACCACGTCGAGCTGGAGCTCTCGCCGCCAGCGCTCGAACAGCTGCCCCGCTCCGAGACCGCTGAAGAGCGTGGCGCCGGACTCGTAGCGCTGGCCCCCACGCTCGAAGCTGCTGGCGCAGCCGCCAGGATAGCGCACCGCTTCGCACAAGACGACGCGCTCAGCGCGCCCCAGCAGTCCGACCGCCGCACCTAACCCCCCGAACCCGGCCCCGATGATCAGGCAGTCGACCTGGTGTGGCGCCCCCTCGGGGCTCTGGGCGCGACGGCTGGGCATCGAGGAGGCCGTAAGACCGCCTACCCAGCACGTCCAGCCTCGGCAGACGCGCGAGCCCGCTCGACGACCAGCAGGCGGTTGTTGATTGGCAGGGAGTTCTTCAACACCCCGCTAGAGTTCGAAGATCAGCTTCTGCTGCTCGTCGTCGGCCTTGAACCGAATCCGCGAGGCAAAAGTCTTCGGACCAACCCGAGCGCCGAGCGTCACCTCCAGCGGCGGCTGTGAGGTGCCGAGCTTCTCCACCCGGATCACGACCTGGTACTCACCTCGCGCCGGCTCTCCCTGATCCAGGAAGACGTTCTCGATGTTCTGCCCCAGGCACTCGTTGCGCGTACCTGGACAGTCGCGCTCCTTGACCAGACCGTCTTCGCTGACGCGACCGACCTCCACCAGCTCGCCGCTGGGATCCGTCACCTCGAGGTCCACGTCCGCGTCCGCCTCGTTCCAGGCGATGGTGAACTGCACCAGGCCGGTGTGCAGACCGCAGCCCTCGTCGAGCACTCCGTTGCAGTTGTCGTCGATGGCGTTGAAGCACAGCTCGGGACCGCTGGGCACGCAGACCCGCTCCAGCACGACGCCCGGCGGCAGCGACACGTCGGCGAGCTCGAGCTTCCGGGTCGACTCCGTGCTCGCCGCAGGGCGCGCGGGACTACACGCCTCGGCGACCACGAACAGCGCCAGGGCGCCGAGCAGGAGCCTGGGCGCCCTGGTGACGGAGGCTTTCGAGGGGAAGGTCACGGAGCGCCGACTCTAGCACGCGCCCCGTGACGAGAACTCCGTTTGGATGCTGAGCCAGGACGCTCAGTCGTCCTTCTTGGCGTCATCCGGGAGCTTCACGCCGGTGACGATCTTGGGGTTCATCAGGTCGTGATAGGCGGCCTTCGCCAGCTCGCCGGTCGGGCCCTTGTCGTCGCGCAGCGCCAGCAGCACGCCTTGCTCGCCCATGAACTTCAGGGCGCGGATGGCACCCTCTCGCTTGGCCTGGTCGCTGCCCCTGGCCATCTCCATCAGCTTCATGCGCATCACCACGCGAGTGAAGGAGTGCGGACCGTTGTCGATCGACAGGTTGTTGAGCTGCTTCTCCAGCATGACCCGTGCCCACTCCTGGGGCGTCTGCTTGATCGGCACCTCGCTGATGGCCTGGGCGTTGTCGATCCAACGGAAGATGCGCCCGGAGGCAAGGTCCTCGGTGCTCCAGTACCCGAAGGTGTTGTACCAGAGCTGCTGCAGCGCCTCGACCTCGGTCTTGTCCTTGTCCGCGAAGAGCGCCATCGCCCGCTTGGCCGTGGACTCGCTGCCTCCCAGCATCAGCGCCAGGGCGGCGTCGACGCGCAGCGCGTCCGTCTCCATCATCTTGAACAGCTTGTCCTCGACGGCCTGATCGAACCCGGCCATGCCGATGGCTCGGGCGGCTTGGTTCCGCGCCTTGATCGAAGCATCGGGGGTGATCAGCTCGACGAGCGCGGCGGAGGTTCCCTTGGTGGGGCGCTGGATCAGCGTCTCGAGCAGGCATTCCCTGCGGAACTGGTCGTCCTTGTCAGGCTTGTTGTACTCGCCGATCTTCTTGGCGACCTCGACCATGTCCTCGTCCTTGGCGACCCAGGCCAGCGCGGCGCAGGCGCGCATGCGGCTCTGCTCGTTCTCCTTGGGACGCTCGACGTACTCGAGCATCGGCTTGAACGCCTTGTTGTCACCGAACTCGCTGAGTCCGTCCGCGGCGCCGTAGCCCACCGCGCGCAGCGCCATGCCGAGCATCGCGATGCCGCCGCCCATCAGACCGTCCATCGTCACGTTGATGTCTGGTGGCTTGCGGTCGAACTGCTTGACGAGGTTCGGGAAGTCCTGATTGTCCTTGTAGGTGCCGATGTAGCGCAGGGCGCTCTGGGCAATCTCCCAGGCCTTGGGCAGCGGCGGCTGCTGGCCCTCGAGAGGCAGCGCCTCCGAGGGGAAGGCCCAGTCGCGCAGCTGCTTCAGGTCCTTCTCGCTGCGCATGTTGGACAGAGCGCGCAGGCCGTTCGCGTGAGGCGTCGGCAGGTCGTGGATCCAGAAGATGATCGCGTCCTCGCTCTGGATGCGCAGCTGCTCCAGCTTGTCCGGATGGAGCGCGGCGAGGTCAGCAAGCATCCGCGCGGCAACGACTCGCTCCTTGTCGTCGCGCTTCAGCATCATTTCGTAGTCGTTCTTGTCGGAGTAGATCTTCAGCGGATCCATGCGCAGACGCTTCGCCAGGGTGGGCGCGGCGCGCAGGTCGCCGATCTCCGCCAGCGCGAACGCGGCCTCGGTCTGCCAGTGGATGTGCGGCTTGGTCGCGATGTAGGTGAACAGCGCGTCGCCGCCACGAGGATCCGCGAGCTCGCGGATCATGTCCATGATGACCTTGGTCTGGTGCCAGCTCTGCTCCGGGGTGTCG
>JAGQIY010000879.1 GCA_020430865.1 Myxococcales bacterium | reverse complement strand
TGGCGGACTCGAGGAGAGCGCCGCGAGGGGTAGCTTCAGTCAAGCGCTGCTCAGCTGCTCCCGGGAGCTGCAGAGCGCCGAGACTGCGCTCGAGCTGAGCCGGATCCTGCAAGCCTACGTCTCGCGCCACGTCGGCTATCACAACCTCTGGCTCTTCGAGGCCGTGGACGGCGGCTTCGAGGAGGTGCGGCTGATTCATCCCCAAGGGCAGAAGCGAGAGGACATCGAGGAACATGCTGCGCTCCTGGATGTCCGCGAGGATCGCATGGTGCAAGAGATCTTCCGAATGCAGCGCCCTGTCGTGGTGGTGGACGCGCGGACGGATCCCCGGACCAACAAGGCGATGGTCGAGCAGTTCCAGAATCGCACCCTGGTGCAGATCCCGATGGTGGTCGGCGAGCAACCTCTCGGGGGCTTCGGCTGCGGCACCTTCGGTGCGGAGGGTTGCAAGGCGCCCTCACCCCAGGAGCTGGACTTCATGTACGCCCTCGGGGCCTTGGCCGGAGCAGCGCTCGCGCGCATCCGACTGGAGCGCGAACGTGCCGCCGGCCGCGCCAGGCGGGAGGAGTTCGAAGCCCACCTTTTGCATATGCAAAAACTTGAGAGCCTCGGCCTGCTCGCCGGGGGGCTCGCCCACGATTTCAACAACCTCCTGGTCGGTGTGCTCGCCAACGCGAACCTCGCCCGCGAGGGGCTCGCGCCCGACTCGTCGGTGCAGCCCTTGCTGGAGTTGATCGAGCGGGCGGGGCTCCGGGCCGCGGACCTGACGCGGCAGATGCTCGCCTACTCGGGCAAGGGTCGCTTCCTGGTCAGGGTGTACGACGTCGCTCAGCTGAGTGCGGAGATGGTCGACCTGGTCCGCGCTTCGGTGCCGAAGCTCGTGGACTTCCGCGTGGATGTCCCCGCGGACGCCGCGCTGGTCGGGGCCGATGCGAGTCAGCTCAGACAGGTGGTGATGAACTTGCTGACCAACGCGGCCGAGGCGATCGGCAACGCGAGCGGTCAGGTAGATGTGCGGGTGGGCACCCTGCGCGTCAGCAGCGCGGACTATCTCCCGTCACCCGGAAGCCTGGGAGGGTTCAGCTGGGCGACCGAGGCGCCTCCCCCGGGAGACTACGTCGAGCTGTCGATCCGGGACACCGGATGTGGGATCCCCGACACGGTTCGCGAGCGGGTCTTCGACCCGTTCTTCTCGACCAAGCGCGCCGGCCGGGGGCTGGGGATGTCGGCGCTCCTCGGCATCGTCCGCAGCCACGGCGGCGCGCTGTGCCTGGCGACCAAGGTGGATCGAGGATCGTGCTTTCGTGTGCTGCTGCCGCGCTCGACTGCCAGCGCAGCGAGGAGCGAGCGCCCCACGCGAAGCGCGGAAATCCCACGGAGCGGCTGCATCCTGATCGCCGACGACGAGGTCCTGGTCCGGAAGGTGCTCGTCAGGACACTGGAGCAGCAGGGGTTCACCACCGTTTCCGCGAGGGACGGCGAGGAGGCGCTGAGCTTGCTGCAGGACCGCGCCAACGTCTTCGCAGGCGCCGTTCTGGATCTCAACATGCCCAAGCTCGATGGGGCGGAGGTGCTGCGGCGTGCGCGCCGAGCACGCCCTGACCTCCCCATCCTCTTGACGAGCGGCTACTCGGCGGACACCGCAGCCCAGGAGTTCCTGCGGAGCCCCAACGTCGCATTCCTGGCGAAGCCGTTCGAGGTGAACCATCTGCGAAGCAGCATCGCATCCCTGCTGAGTAGCTGAGCTGCGCCCTTGCACCGAGACTCGCGGCGGCGTGCCGGCGATGGTTTGTTCGCCGCGCGCAGACACTGGTAGAGTCGCGGCCTGGAGGAACCATGTCTGACAAGATCACGAAGTACCCGGGGAAGCACCTGGACGTGCTGTGGGACGAGCGCCTGTGCATCCACGTCGGGGAATGCGGCCGCGCCGAGAACACCCTGTTCGAGGGAGGACGACAGCCTTGGTGTCAGCCGGACCTGGTAGCCGCGAGCGAAGCCAGCAACGTGGTGGAGCGCTGCCCGAGTGGGGCGCTGACGTACGAACGCCATGACGGCGGCGCGGCTGAGACGCCGTTCGAGCGCAACGTGGTCACGGTAGCGAACAACGGCCCGCTCTACGTCGCCGGAGAGCTCGCGATCGAGGGTGCCGCAGATGACATGGCCGGCGTGCGTTTCCGCGCGGCTTTATGCCGCTGCGGGCAATCGAAGAACAAGCCGTTCTGCGACAACAGCCACGAGGCAGCCGGCTTCAAGGATCATGGCGCCGTGGGAGCCACGCTCGACGACGAGAACGCAGGCACGCCGACGGCGGGTGAGCTCAGCATCAAACCGGCCCCCAGCGGCCCGCTGCTCCTCACGGGTGAGTTCGAGCTGGTCGCCGCAAGCGGTCGGGTGGCCCTGCGCGCCACGAAAGCGGCGCTCTGCCGCTGCGGCCACTCGAAGAACAAGCCGTTCTGCGATGGCAGCCACAGAGCCGCGGGGTTCACCGGGGACTGAGCCAGCGTATCCTTCGGGAAACTCGCTTGAAGAGGGCAGCAGGCGCTACTTCTTCACCGGAGTGATGCTGCACTCCTTGAGCATCGCGGTGTCAGCGACCTTGCCCGTCGCGACGACTCGGTCCCCCTCCGAAAGGCCGTCGGGGGGCGCTTCCATCTCGCAGTAGACGAACGCGCCGCCCGGGCGGTCCACGATCGGCCAGGCCTTGCCCTTCTTGGCCTGGAGTAACCCCTGGATCGTCGCGGTCGATCCGGCTTCGGGTTTGCTCTCCTGAAACGCCGCGACGGTCTTCGCGTCTGCCGGGGGTGCATCCTTGCCCTTGTCGCAGCCGGAGACCGGCGCCGCGAGGAGCAACACGATGAGGTAGCGCGGGTGCATCATTGCCAGGAGGATAAGCAGCGAGCAGGGCCGACTCCAGCGCACAATGTGCGGCTTTGGTGCCGCGCGAGCAGGCTCGCCTCGCTGTGGCGCACGCGGCCCGGACGCTCCTTCCGGAGTGCCACGACGCTCCCCTCACCCCCTGGAAACCCGCACCTGGGGCCGGAGTCAGGCCTGGCGCACTGGTTGCTACTCCCACGTCGATGAGCCAACTGCCCCCGGTGAGTAGCAGCGATCGACCGCCACACGACACCCTCTCCGACACCCGCGTCAGCGCCGTGCTGAGGCCTCCCGTCATCGTCACCCGCGACCTCCCGCTGAGCGAGGTCGCCAGCCTGCTCAGCGATGTGGGGAGCGATTCTGCTGACGCCTTCGTCGTCGTGGTCGGCGCCCGAGGTGAGCCCCTCGGCTTGCTGACCGCGCTGCACGTGATGCGCCTCAGCCAGGATCATTCCCGAGAGAGCCTGCTCGACCTATCCGTCCCGGGCGACGTGGTCCAGCCTTGCCCGACGGTCCCGCCCAACGCTTCGGTGAAGTGGGTAGCGCACATGCTGACGCGGAGCGGCGAGCCAGCGGCCGTCGTGGTGGATCCGTACGGCAAGACTCTTGGCGCCGTGACCGCGCGTGATCTGCTCCGCGGCCTGGGCTATGAGGACTGAGCCGTTTCCCCGAGGCGCAACAGCGCGCGTTCGCTGCCGGCGACTGGTGTGCGCTGCAGGCGCTCCGAGACGCCCGGCGTCGACTCCGACGTCTCGTCACCCCGGGCCAGGGCCTTGACCGCCCGAGCTAGCTCCGCGTCGTCCGCGACGCGAGCCAACGCCTGGCTATTCGCTGCCAAGATCGCGCCTTCGCCGTCCACCAGCCAGGTCGGCTCCGGGATCAGATCGAGGACAGCGAGCAGGGAGCCACGCTCCGCTTCGGAGTCCTCTTGCCGGTTGACTTCGATGCGTCGCACGCTCTCCTCGGCACGAGAGTCGAGCAGCTCGTTCAGCGACAGCATGCTCTCGTGAAGCTCCTTCGACGCCTGTCCCAGCGCCCCGCAGCGGCGCAAGCGCTGGCCCTGGGAGTGATCCGTCAGCACGCTGTGAAGCTCCTCCAAGGGCGCCAGCACTCGACGGTCGAAGCGCCTGAGCCCGATGAACCCGCTGCCGAGCGCGAGCAGCGCCAGAAAGCTCACGGCCCACGCACCCGCGGTGCCCAGGCGCTTGGCGTTCTGGTCCGCCTGCTCGATGTCCTTGCGGTTCACGTCCGCGAGTTCCTGCAGGGCCTTCAGCGACTCCTGGCGCGCCGCGACGTCGCCGCCCAAGGCCACGGGCGTGCGTTCGCGCAACCGCGCGATCAGCGGTCGCTCCTGATCACCCGTGATGTTGCGCTCCGCGCGCAGCAGGGCGTCGTCCAGCGCTCGACGGTTGGCGTCGGTCGCGCCCTCGGGCGCGGCGAGCACCACGAGCATGCTCTCCACCGCTTCCAGCGAGTAGATGTTGCGCTCGATGATGCGCTCGATCGCCGGTCGCATGCGCCCCAGGAGCCCGATCGCTGCCGCGGCGCTCGCGAGGTTCACGATCAGCAGGGCCGTGAACGCGACCCGTGTTGCGCGAGTCAACTGCATCGCGTCGGTGCGCGCCCTCGGTGCTGGCTCGCCGCTGCGCGCCGTGGTCTCCGGTGACTTCCTCGCTCCCACGTCGCCTGGAGCCTCGGCTGCACGATCTGGGTTCGACTCGGTCTTCGCGCCAGACTGCGGCGCGCTCTTGGACTTCGCGTCGCTCCGCTTGGCGCGCTTCGAGGACTTCGCGTCGGGGCTGGGTTTCGACCTGGAGGCCATGGCTAGAGCCGCTCCAGCATCTGAGTCACCGCGTCCTTGGAGGCGACGGTGATCAAGACGTCACCCTCCTCGATCCCCGCCTTGGGGTCGGGGACGCTGACCTCCCGTTCGCCGGCGTGGCGTATGGCGACGACCGTCACACCGTAGCGACGCGGCAGCTGTAGCTCGATCAGGTTGCGGCCAATGAACAGCCTTGGAACCTCGAGCTCCGTGAGCACCAGATCGGTTCCGAGCGGCAACTCACCCAGCACGCGGTCGTGGATCAGCAGATTGGCGAAGCGCTCTCCGAAGTCGCGCTCCGGGTTGACTACCATGTCTGCGCCGACCAGGCGCAGGATGCGCGCGTGGAGGTCGTTGTTGGCCCGACCGATCAGCCGCTTGGCGCCCATTTGCTTGAGCAGCGCGGTGCACATGATCGAGGCCTCGGTCGCCTCGTCACCGATGGCACAGATGCAGGCGTCTCGCTTGCCCGGTGCCGTGCGGTTCAGCAGCTCTTCGTCCGTGGCGTCGAAGCACAGCGCCTCCGCGACGGTCTGGGAGACGTTGCGCACGCGGCCGGCATCCTTGTCCACCGCGAGCACCTCTGTGCCCCGCGCCGACAACGCGCGGGCCACGGCGCTACCGAAGTGTCCCAAGCCAACCACCATCACTTGCTTCTTCATCGTTTGCTTCCCGTGGACTCTCGTCGGAGCGGCGTACGCGCAACGGTCGAGGTACCGGCGCTAGCCGACGTCCACATCCTCTTCGGGCATGTCCCAAGCCGCGTTGAAGCTGCGCTCGTTCAGGAACAAGAACAAGGTGAGGGGACCAATTCGCCCCACGAACATCAAGGCCATGACGATCACCTTACCGACGTCGTCGAGCTGTCCCGTCGCTCCCACGCTGACACCCACCGTCCCCAGCGCGGACACGACCTCGAACAGGGTCGCCACGAAGTCCAGCTCCTGCGTGACCCCCAGGGCGATCACGCCGACCACGATGAAGCCGAGAGCAATGGTGACGATCGCTGCGGCCTTGTACACGTTCTGCGTCGGGATCCGCCGTCCGTAGGCGACGACGTCCCAGCGGCCTCGCATCGCGCTGCCGACCGCGGCCATCAAGATCGCGGCTGTCGTCGTCTTGATGCCGCCTGCGGTGCCGCCGGGGCTACCGCCGATGAACATGTAGACACACATGAGCCACAGCGTCGCCGGACGGAGCTGAGCCAGATCGACGGAATTGAAGCCGGCGGTGCGCAACGTGACCGACTGAAACCAAGCGGCGTTGACCCGATCCCAGTAGCTCAGCTGTGCGAAGGCATGCGACCACTCGAGCAAGCCGATGAACACCGCCCCACTCACCAACAGCCCGATGGTCATCAGCATCACGAGCCGCGTCTGGACCGAGACCTTGCGCCGCCGCACCCAGCGCGGAAACTCCACGATCACCAGGGGAGAGAGCCCGCCCAGGATGATCAGCAGTCCGACGATGTGCAGGATCCCCGTGTCCTGGGTGTAGCCCACGAGGCTGTCGGACTGCAGCGCGAAGCCCGCGTTGCAGAACGCCGAGATCGAGGTGAAGCCGGCTCGCCAGAGCCCGCCGAGCACCGAGTCGCCCGATCGTACGAAGAGCGGCCACATCAGGAGCGCCCCGGCGAGCTCGCTGATGAAGGTGACCCCGAGCAGCCGCCGCAGCGCCTCGTTCAGTTCCCCGCGGTTGTCGCTACCGACCATCTCGGCCATCGCCGCTTCGTGGCGCAAGCTGAGGCGCTGCCCGAGCGCGGCTGCGATCACCGTGGAGAAGCTCATGATACCGAGGCCGCCCACCTGAATCAGTAGCAGCAGCAAGACCTGCCCCGTGTGACTCAGCGCGACGGGCGTATCCAGCACGATGAGCCCCGTCACACACACCGCGCTGGTCGCGGTGAACGCCGCGTCCACGGCACGCAGCGCTT
The DNA here is from genome assembly GCA_020430865.1 of Myxococcales bacterium. Next base: position 2,607 of record JAGQIY010000879.1, on the reverse strand, counting down.
CTTGCCCCGCGCTCGCTGCCGGCAGCCGCAAGAGCACGCTACCGCCCACGCACAAGGCGAGGAAGGTCACGGCCAAGAGGCGCGCGGGATGCGACGCGACGGCGTCGACGAGAGCGGCGACCATGCGCGAGCCCCCGCGCGGGTGTCGCAGCCCCAGCAGCGCAACCAGGGCCGGAACGCTGGCGAGCAGGAGCACCCCGCGCCACCCGACGCGAGCCGTCTGCAGCATGCTGGCGTCCACCAGCGCGACGCCAAGCATCAGCCACGCCAGCCAGAACACGATGGGTTGCTGCAGGCGACGTGCGAAAGCCGCTCGCAGGAACAACAACGTCGAAATCCCGGAGGCCACCTGGAACGCCACCAGCGTGCCGAGATCGAGCCTATGTTCCGCGAGGATCACGGTTGCGATCGCCAGCAGCACGACCGAAGCGCTCCCTCGCGCGTAGGACACCGCGGGCAAGAGCCCGATCGGGGTGAGGATGCGGCGAGCGGGATACATCCAGTGCATCAACGCCAGGCAGATGGAGACAGCCACCAGCGCCATCAGCGGGTTGAAGTGTGACAGCCAGACCGCGGTGCCCGCCCAGGCCATCGCCGAGAGCATCACCAGCGGTCGGCCGAACGCCGGGCGCAGCGGGAGCAGCAGGCCGCCGAGACTCATCGCGCCGCTCACCACCCAGAGTCCCCAGATCGGCGCCGCCACGTGCCAGTCACGACTGAATCCGCGCTGGACCCAGTGGGCGTCGACCAACGGCCCGACGAGGCTGAGCAGCGGCCCCAGCCCGGCGAAGATGCCGCTGGCCCTCACCAGCTCTTCGGGAACTTCCGAGCGTTTCGCCATGGTCTACCGCTCGAGCACGGCTCGATCGAACTCCACCCCGAGGGGGCAGTGATCACTACCCCGAACCTCGGGCAGGATGAAAGCGCGGCGTACGAAGGGCCACGCCGCCGGGCTGACCAGCGCGTAGTCGATGCGCCAACCGACGTTGCGCTCCCGCAACCCGAGCCGCTGACTCCACCAGGTGTAGTGGCCCCCACGCGGCTCCCCGTCGGCTTCGATTTGCTTGGCACGAAAGCTGTCGATCCATCCCTTCCGAAGCCAGGCGGCGAAGTCGCGGCGCTCCCCGGGCAGGAACCCGCTGTTGTCGCGGTTCTGCCTCGGACGCGCCAGATCGATCTCCTGATGCGCGGTGTTGAAATCGCCGAGCACCACCACGCGCTCCCCGGCGTCGACCAGAGGCTGCAAGCGTCCACGCAGCGCTCTGGAGAAGGCGAGCTTGTACGGCACACGGCTGTTGTCACGCAGCGTGCCGCTTCCCTTCGGAACATAAACCGAGCACAGCCACAGGGCGCCGCACCTGACGAGAGATGCTCGCCCTTCGACGCGGAAACGCCGCGGCAAGCTCAGCTGGACCGCCTCGATGTCGTGCGCCGAGAGCCAGCCCACCCCGCTGTACCCCGGACGCTCCGCAGGCTCCCAGTGCGCCCGGAGCCCGAGGTCGCTCAACTCCGCAGGGATCTGATGCGGCAAGGCTCGCACCTCCTGAAGCGCGATGAAGTCGGGCCCATCCTCGCTCAACCACTCCACGAGTCCCTTGCGCGTCGCCGCTCGCACGCCGTTCACGTTCCAGCAGGTGACGCGCAGCAGCTGCCTGCGAGTCTCGGGGTCGCGAGTTCGGCGTTCTTGGGGGGGAGACGGCACCGCACCAAGCACTCTACTCACGGCTCGCCGCAAGCAATCAAGCGGAGCTTGCGGCGGCGCTGGGATCCCCTGATCCTTGGCGTCCATGTCGAGGGGAGATGGGGAGACCGAGCAGAGCACCGGCCGCGCGCTGCTCTGGAGCCTGGGCGCCGCGCTGGCAGCTGGCGTCATCGGCGGCTTGTCCATCGCCGTCGTGGATGAGGATCGCGCGGCCCTCGCCGCAGCGACTCGCAACACCGGGCGCTGGTCCCTGGCGCTCTTCAGCGGGCTCTGGCTGACCTGGTGCATGGGCCGACGGGTGCCGCCGCTGAGCGGCTTCGGCGCATTCGCGGCGGCGCACGTCGTGCACCTCGGCTTCATCGCCGGCTATCTGACGCCGCTCGGTCTGTGGCCGGCGGGGAGCCGCCTCGCCGGCGGCATGCTCGGCTATGCTCTGCTCGTCAGCTTTCCATTCGCCTACCGATTTGTTTCCACACGCAATCGACTGAGGCTGAGCTTCGGCTACTTCGGCTACCTCTGGCTGGTGTTCTGCCTCACGTACTTGCCTCGAGCGCTGGGTAAGCTGCCCATCGCCACCACGGATCCGCGCTGGGCCTGGACCAGCCTGGGCTGGCTCGGCCTCCTGATGGTCGCAGCGCTCGCAGGGTGGCTCCGCCCCGGCCAGACGGTGGAGCATCGCTAGCGGCCGAGAGCGGCAGAATCCTCGAAGCCGCGGGAGGAATTCGGTGGCACGTTTTTTACTACACGTGTTACACCGGGTCCATGACGCTTCGGCGCCTGAGTCCCACGACCGCCGCCCTCGCCGGCTTGCTGCTGTGTCCACCCGCGGCAGCCCATGGGGATCACGCCGAGGTCACGCCGCCCGAGGTCGTCAGCCAGTCCGAACCGACTTGGCCAGAAGGCTC
>JAGQIY010000878.1 GCA_020430865.1 Myxococcales bacterium | reverse complement strand
TTACCTTGCGCTGGCTCGAGCGGCAGACGGCTCACGAGTCGAGTTCGACTACGACTTCATGGGTCGGCGGCTGCGCAAGCGCGTTCTCAACCGCTTCGGAGAAATCACGAAGGAGGTGCGCTTCGTCTGGGATAGGCGCTCCCTGGTGCACGAGCTGAGCACGTCGTTCACCGAGGCGGGCACCAGCGAAGAAGAGATGACCTACGTCTACCACGGTAGGGGCTTCGCCCCGCTTGCTCATCGGCGAGTCGTTTCTAATGCCGCGCGGCAACAAACCGGTGAGTGGGTGTACTACCTTCACGATATGGCTTATCGGCCGCAGCTCCTCATGAACGGCAAGGCGGAGGTCGTCAGCGAGCTGATTGGTAGCGTCTACGGCGAGGTGACGTACGCGCCGGGCTCTCAGGAGCAGACTTCGCTACGTTTTGCGGGACATTTCTTCGACGCGGAGACCGGGCTCCACAACAACCACTACCGCCACTACGATCCGGGGACGGGACTCTACCTGTCGCCTGAGCCGTTGGGCCTCTCAGGGGGGCCGCGCCCCTACGCCTACGCTGCGAACGATCCGATCGAGGTGATCGATCCGGATGGCCTCGCTGGCATGTGGTCGACCGCGAGCAACGGTACACCCAATGAAGACGGTACCCACAGCGGCGCGACGCACAGTGGAACCGGGTACGCTTCGGGTACGGACCACGAAGACAATCGTTGGAGAAGTGGTGCAGCCGCGCAGCCCGCGCTGAACCCCATCGTTCAGGACGCGCTGCTCGATCACTCCGCTTCTCTGGAAGGCGCGAGGAACGGCCGACGGCACCCCGCAACTTGCGCTGAGGTGCGCTCCGTCTCGGACTACCTGAACTCACGGAATATCGGGAGGGACTCGACCCACGAAGAGATCCAAGATGCGCTGAACGAAATGCAGGTCGGAGCGAATCAGGCGGACAACAACCGCCCACGCGCGCCTTGTCGAAACTGCAGTCAGTTCTATGCGCGACTCATGGCCCGTCATGGCGCGCCGAATCCTGACAACATCCAGCTAGGCTACCGGAGCGCTCGCGGCAATGGCACGCCAACCAACTTCACGCCGCCGCCTGAGGGGCAAGGCTATGCGTCCTACCAGGCAGCCATGGATGAATACCACTCGACACACGGATGAACTTGGTGTGACCTCCGCGCATGGCCGCAAAGAAGAGCAAGCAAGCCGTGCTCTCCAGAGCCCTGCTCGACGCGGCGGTTTCCGCGTTCGAGGACGGAGAGTACGAGCAGCTCGATCAGGAGCTGTCGCAGGAGATCGGCAAGGCCACCGACGGTAAGTCGTTACGCCAGCTGATCTTCAGTCCTGCGTTGGGTCAAGCGTCCCTGGGCGACGATGGCTTTGGCGAGCCCGTCGCCAGGGCGTTGGTCATGAGCGCCGCGGGCTTCACCAAGGCGGACGACAAGGCGCAGACGCTAGCTATCGCCGTTCGCTTGTGCAGCGCAGAACCTGGGGCCGTGTGCCGCCCCGAGCCCCAGCCGGGAGACGAGAACAAGGCACTCTTCCGCCAAGGTCTGGCGCACAGCCTGGACGAAGTGCGCGAGCTGCTCGGTGCTCGCAGTGCCTCGGTACGGGCGGCGGCTGCCGCGGTGCTCGCGGTGGTTTCGAACAGCGAATCCGACGGCGATAGCTCGCTGGCTTTGCTGGAAGACAAGGACCGTAGCCTTGCGGCGACCGGAGTGCTGGGCGCAGCAAACATTGCCGCGCGGATCAAATCGTCGAAGCTTCAAGCAGACGTGAAGCAGGCCGCCAGCTCCGTCGCGACCACGGAGCCGCTGATACTACGAGTCAGTGCCGCGGCTGCGCTGCATCTGATTGGCGAAGCGCTGCCAGCGACGCTATCCGACGCACTGGTGGATGGTCTGACGTCCTCGGACACGCTGCCCCCTGCGTGGGGCTGGTATGCCAACGAAGTCGCGGGCAAGCCTGCCGCGCTGAGCGAACTGGCGGCGCGCTATGCGCGCGTGATCCCGCCGGAGAGGCGCGTCGAGGTCATCGACAAGCTGGCTTCCAAGCGCGCGACGGACGAGCAGGCGGCGTTGCTACTGTCTCTGGCGTTCCCGCCGGGGACGATTTCGCGAATCGGTGTCCTGCCGGATACGCTCGACGAACCCCAGCGCAAGGTGCTGGCTGTCTTCGCGGACCCGCCGCTGGCGATGATGCGGAACCTGCTGGTGCCGTTGGGCTTCCAGGCAGGCGGCCACCTGAAGCTCCTGCTCGATGAAGTGGCACCCAGTTGGGCGCCAATCTCCGTCGAGTATCAGGGTGAGTCCAGGCGTCTGCCGCCGGTCATGGTGTTGCGTGCCGTGCTGTACGACGAAATGGATCCTGCGGTGGCTCTGAAGGCGCTCACCACCGGCATGAGCGCCGACACGCTCATCGCCTTCCTCACCGACTCCATGCGCACGGGCTTCACCAGCAGCCCCGCCCGGGCTGCAGATCCGGAGGGAAACAACCGGGTCCAGGAGCTCCTGTTGCTGCTCTGGCAGTGGCTAGAGAAGGACGGCAAAATGCCGCCAGAAGCACTCGAGGCCCGCGCGGCGGAGGGCAAGGACCGGATGAGCGAAGGGATGCTGTTGCTCTGGCACGCCACCGAGGGTCGTGGCCCCGCTTTCACCCCCGAGCTCGCCGCGAAGATCGTCAAGGCGCGCAAGCTCGCGCGAGGGAAGCAGCCGTTCGATCGGCTGGCGAGCCAGCTCGACGAAGAGCAGCAAGCCGCCGTCCACGTGTAGCGCGACTCGAGGCGCTCAGAGACTGCAATTCTCGTCTTTGGCGGCACTCTGAGACTCCGCGGAAGCGCAATCGGCGATTGACGCGCGAGGAGTCATCGATGACCTTCAGGTGATTTGTGTGCGCCGTGAGGAGTAGAGAGCGCACGTCGGGGGAACACGATGCATCGATGGCTTGGGGTGTTGGGCCTGCTCTTTCTGTTGAGCTGCGCGTCTTCGAAGTTGGTGCTTCAGCAGCCGCTGAATGAGCAATGTCAGGGGCTTTCGCTCAAGGGCTGTCCAGAGCTCACCGATGGTGTGCTGGCGTACGTCGATGGCGATCAGGCGACGGGCGACGCGAAGCTCGAGGCGGCGGTTGAAGCCAACGGCCCAGGCCGGATGCGCGAGTTCGCAGAGAAGCTCAGGCAGCTGGAAGATCTGCCCGGTTCGGACTCCTTCATGGGGCCGATCCGCCAAATTATCGCGAAGCTCGAAGGCGGAGGCGATGCAAGTCCGGCATCCGATGAGGAACCGGAGGCACCCATCGTGCGGGCGAAGGATCGCCTCGCGTCAGCCGGTCGCGGCCAAGTGAGCGCCGACGAAGACGAAGACGACGACGGTGACGAGGACGAACCGAGCTCAAGGCGCGCCGCGCCATACGCCACGCAGAAAGCGGCAGCAGCCGTCGAGCCCATGGCGTCCGACGCGGCTCACTACTTGAGCGGCACCATCATGGCGACCTCCGACACCACTGGCGGCCGCTGCGAGACGCCGCTCACCGGTCTAGCAGGCGTTGGCGATCGCTCCCTGTGTACCAAAGCCGTCGCCGGGCCCATGGTGCTGACCGACCTCTACGCCGGCGGCAGTTGCCCCGCGGAAGTATACCTGGTCGTCAGCGACTTCTCTGCCATCCGCCTGGTGCTGCCCATCCCTGCGCGCACCCCACTGCACCAAACCGGCGCGCGTATCTCGATCGGTCCGCTCGAGCACCTGTCCGTGGTCGCAATCAAGCGGAGTGAGAGTGACGACCCGCGTTGTGCGGTGACCTGGAGTGCTTGGAAGCCGTGAGGGAGCCCGAGGTCGAAGGGGCTCTGGAGCTACTAACGTCGCCGCGCTCGTCATGGCTCACCGTCGCAGCTGTCACGGCTGGCCCCTGCAGGTCGTCACGGCTGGCCGTCGTGGTCCGTCACAGCTCGACGCGGGGAGCCTTCGGCTAGCCCGCGCCGCAACACTTCTTGTACTTGCGACCACTTCCGCACGGACAGGGCGCGTTGCGCTCGACCTTCTTCGAGACAGCCTGGGCGCCCTCTCCAGGGAGGCGCCCGCGGTTTCTGAGGTACAGCTGCTGGAGCAAACTGGGTAGGTCGCGGCAAGCGCGCGCGAGCCACTGCACCTTGCCTCCGTCGAGCTCGAGATTCGGGTCATCGAGGAGAGACGGGTCGACGAGCGCCGACAAGACGAACTCCGTCTCCCTTTCCTCGATGAACCAGCCCTCGTCCAG
>JAGQIY010000877.1 GCA_020430865.1 Myxococcales bacterium | reverse complement strand
TGCTTCTCCATGCTGCGCGTCAGCTCACGCTGAAGCTGGGCGGCGGAGGTGATCTTGCGGCCATTGAACCGCATTTCGATGCCAGCCATTGGCTTTTTCCTTTCGTGTCAGCCCTTCGGAGGGAAGGGATCATTGCCGTAGGTGTTTCGCTCGCGGATGCGACCGTTCTCGCCGTGGATCAGCATCTCGCTGCCCTGACGAATGGCGGATTCACGCGCGGCCGCGATGGCCTCGCGCTGCGTGCCGTGGACGGAAGATGCACGGGAGTTGCCTGCTCCCTTCACTGCCCAACCGCTCTGATGCGGCACAACGTGCTGATTTTTCTTAGACATTTCAAACCTCATATGTCGATTTCGGTTGACGATTTGCCAACCTTGTGTTTAAATATATAGTAATAAATGGCGTTTATCAACCACAACAATAACCGCCGGGAGAGGACAATGTTCGGACAAAGACTCAGGCTTGCCCGCAAGCGGGCGGGTCTATCCATGCAAGCGCTCGCGGAGCGCGTGACCCCAAGCGTGTCGGCGCAGGCCATCAGCAAATACGAAGCGGACAAGATGATGCCGTCCTCGTCGGTGCTGGTCGGCCTCGGCAAGGCGCTCGGTGTGTCGCTGGATTTCCTGCTCGGCGGTCAGGTCGAAGCCCTGGAAAGCGTCGAGTGGCGGAAGAACTCGACCGCCTCGGCGCAGGATCGCGCGATGGCGGAATCCATCGTCATCGAGAAGCTCGAAGACTATCTCGCCATCGAGGACATCCTCGACATGCACCCCGCCGAAGACCCCTTCGCCGCGCTGCGCGTGGACAAGGTGGCCGATGAAGAAGCCATCGACGCCAAGGCGCGGGAAGTGCGGAAGGTATGGAAGCTCGGGATCGACCCCATCCCAAGCATGACCGCCCTGCTTGAAGACAAGGGGCTCAAGGTCATCGAGGCCGATCTCCCGGAACGCATCAACGGGCTGGCCTGTCATGTCGAACGGGCGGAGGGCGCACCGACTGAAGTGATCGTCGTCTCGCGGCACACCAATGTCGAGCGCAAGCGCTTCAACCTCGCCCATGAACTCGCGCACCGGATCATCACCGAAACCGGCAATGCCGCGCTCAAGAAGGAACCCTCGATGCACCGCTTTGCGGGGGCGTTCCTCATCCCGCGTGAGCATCTCGAAGAGGAAGCTGGCCGAAACCGTCACGGCATGACCTGGATAGAGATCATGCGGCTCAAGCGCACCTATGGCGTCTCTGCCGCCGCGATGCTCGTGCGGCTCGGCCAGGTGGGTATCCTGTCGAAGAGCGCTGTGGAATATGCGTTCAAGACCTATGCGCGCGGCTGGCGGCGTGAAGAGCCGGAGCCTATCGGTCCCGGCGAGGGTTTCGCGGCATTCGAGAAGCCGCAGCGTTTCGAGCGTCTCGTCTGGCGCGGTCTGGGCGAAGAGATGATTTCACCCGTGCGGGCGGCGCAAATGCTCGGGCTCCCTTTAAGCGTGGTCGAACGCGACATCAGGGGGCCTCGTGACCAGTGACCTGTGTCGTCGTCAATGATGCGTCCTGCCTGATCGAC
>JAGQIY010000876.1 GCA_020430865.1 Myxococcales bacterium | reverse complement strand
CGTCCAGACACGCTGTTCGGCGCCACCTACATGGTGATTGCGCCGGATCATCGGCTGACGCTGGAGATCTGCAGCGCCGAGCAGCGGCAGCAGGTGAAGACCTACGCAGAAGCCGCTGCGCGCAAGAGCGACCTCGAGCGCACTGCCCTGGGCAAGGACAAAACGGGTGTATTTACAGGCGCTTACGCGATCAATCCAGTCAACGGCAAGCGCATCCCCATCTACACCGCGGACTACGTCCTGGGCTCGTACGGTACCGGCGCCATCATGGCCGTGCCGGCTCACGATCAGCGGGATTTCGAGTTCGCCAAGGCCTTCGATCTACCCATCGTCCAGGTCGTCTCCCATCCCGACGACCCAGCGGAGCTGAGCGCAGCGACGCCGGAGTACGGCACTGCGATCAACTCGGGGCAGTTCGACGGGCAGCCCACGGAGGCGGTGAAGAAGAACATCGTCGCCTGGCTCGAAGAACGAGGGCTGGGCACGGCGAAGGTCAACTTCAAGCTGCGCGACTGGGTGTTCAGCCGTCAGCGCTACTGGGGTGAGCCGATTCCTGTTTACTTCCCTGTGGAAACGAATGGTGATCCGCGCAAGGGAGACCCCTTCGAGATCGACTACTCCACGCCGATTGCGGTGGAGGAGAGCGAGCTGCCGCTGCGGCTGCCGGATCTCGAGGACTACCATCCCGGTGATCCTCAGGGTCCGCTGGTGAAGGCGCTCGAATGGCGCTTCTTCCAGAAGGACGGCAAGTGGTTCGCGCGCGAGACCAACACCATGCCTCAGTGGGCCGGTTCCTGCTGGTACTACCTGCGCTACCTGGATCCTCACAACGACGAGAAGATCTTCAGCGAGCAGGCATACGATGACTGGATGCCCGTCGATCTGTACGTGGGGGGCGCGGAGCACGCCGTGCTGCATCTCCTGTACGCGCGCTTCTGGCACAAGGTGCTCTACGACTGTGGAGTCGTGAAGCACGCGGAACCATTCCAGAAACTGGTGCACCAGGGGATGATCCTGGGGCAGGCCTTCCGCTGGTACGCGGTGGTCGACGGGGAGGGAAAGCTCGAGCAGGCGCTGGCGGGCACCGATTCTCGCGTGGAAAAGGACGCGGAGTCCGGGGAGCTGTCCTTCGAGGGGCACCACGTCGAGGAGCGCTGGGTTCCACCCACCGAGGTGAAGTCCCAGGCTGGCAAGCCCATGCACCCCGAGCACGGCGTGGAGCTGGCGCTGGTCACCGAGAAGATGGCGAAGAGCCGCGGCAACGTCGTGAACCCGGACATCGTGGTGGAGGAGCACGGCGCGGACTCCCTGCGCGCCTACGAGATGTTCATGGGACCGCTGGAGCAGGTGAAGCCGTGGCAGACCAGCGGCATCCAGGGCGTGCGGCGCTGGCTCGACCGCGTCCATGCGTTGAGTGAGCGAGCCGTCGTCGACACCGAGATGCAGCTCGAGACGGCGAAGCTGGTGCACCGCACGGTGAAGAAGGTGGGAGAGGACATCGACGCCTTGCGCCTGAACACCGCGGTCAGCGCGATGATGATCCTGACGAACCACCTGAACGGGCTCACTGAGCTGCCCCGCGAGGCGCTCGAGCGGCTGGTGCTGATCCTGGGCCCGTTCGCACCCCATTTGAGTGAGGAGCTGTGGGAGAAGCTCGGGCATCAGCCGAGCGTCGCCGACGTCAGCTGGCCGGAGTTCGACCCCGCCCTGTGCGAAGACGATGAGGTCGAGATCGCCGTCCAGGTGCTCGGCAAGGTGCGGGGTCGTGTGATGCTCTCGAAGGATGCTTCAGAGGCGGACGCCGAGGCCGCGGCGCTGGCCGACGAGCACGTGCAGCGCTCGATCGCAGGCAAGCCCGTGAAGAAGCTGATCTACCGCCCGGGCAAGATCATCAACTTCATCATCTGAGCAGATGAGCACGCTGTTCGCCTCGCATGGCTCGCCAGGCTATACACCCGGACAGCGTTTTCGTGCGGAAGCAAGGTGCGCCTACATGAGCGCACCTGAGCAGGCGTCGCTGAGCCGATGCTTCGCTGAAAAGATGCGCCGATGTGGATAGCCTGTTGTTTCCCGTGAAACCTTCGACACGTCGTCAGTCGCTGATCTGCCTTGGTCTGCTGGGCCTTCTGCCCGTCGTCACGGGCGTCGGCGCAGGCGTTTTTGGATGTGGATATTCCACCGTGCTCGGGAGGGTGGAGGGCGGTCTCGCGCTGGCAGCCGAAGCGTCGCTGGTCCCCGAGCCTCTGCTGCTGCGGGCGGCGCTCCGGGGAGCGCGAGAGCGCCTCCGGCAGCTAGACGCCTTCGCGGTGAGCTCGCCCGCCGTTCTCAGCATCGAGATCCTGCGCTTGGACGAGCGTGGGGCCGCGGCTCTGGCGGTATCCGGACAACCTCAGGGGCGGTCGGAGGAGCTAGTGGTGCGGGCGCGGGGACGGGTGGTGGAGGCCGGCGCGGTCGTCCTCGAGCGAGAACTGAGCCGCCGAGCGCTCCTGGCGGCGGCTCCGGGCCTCGAGCTGGATCGCGATGGCGCTCTGCTACGCCTGGGCCATCGCGTGGGTAGCGAGCTGGCCTCGGCCGCTCTGGGGCTACCCACGCCCGGAGAAGTGTAGCGACAATCGGTCGCACCTTCGCCCCCAGCCATGGAAGGTCCCCCGGCTCGCTACCGGATTGGCGAGGCTGTGTTACGGTTTCGCCGCCATGATCACCATCGGCTGCGCAGGCTTCGCGGTTCCGGCGACCCGCTACTTCAAGGAGTACCTCTTCGTGGAGGTGCAAGAGACGGCGATTCACACGCCTGGGCCGGGTACGATCCGGCGCTG
>JAGQIY010000875.1 GCA_020430865.1 Myxococcales bacterium | reverse complement strand
CGCTGCTTGCCGATCAGCAGACCGTTCTGCAGCCGCTGCATGCCCGCGCGGCTGCCCACCGGGTCGGGGAGCCCAGCGATGAACTCGACACCAGCGGCGGTCGACTCCACGACCTTGGGGGTCATTTCGAGGCGGTTGATCATCGCCGGACTGAGCTCCGCCTCACGCGCGGCAGCCACGTCCTTGGCGTTCGCCTCGCCAATCTCCGTCACGTTGCCGCGCAGTCGGCGCGCGATCGCCGCGAGCGCGGCGTCCTTCGCCGCTCGCTCCAGCGCTGCCAGCCGCCGGCCAGCCCCACGCGCGCTCACCGCTTGTTCCCGAACTCCACTCATCTCGCTCGCTCCGCGCCCCTGGGCGCACTCCCTCCGCTCCGCGGGGGCGCGAAGGTTAGCTCAGAGCGAGCCAGCGTGCATGCGAGGCGCGTCAGGAGCCCCCTCCAGCGTCGACAGCCGCAGCTGGAGCAGCGGAATCTCCCGCCTCCACACCAGCGGCGTCCTGGCTTCCGGCGTCAGGCGACGCCGCGGGCGGCCCGGGCTCGTCGTCTTCGAAGTCGAGCCATTCCCCAGCGTCGTCGTCCAGAGGGTCCGCCGGGCGCCCCGCATCGTAGGGGGCGACCTCGTGACGCTCGTACTCCGGCGCGGGCAGCGCTGGGCGCGTGCGCTTGCCAGAGCAGCTCCAGCCCGCTGCCAGGCTGAGCACCACGCAGCTCGCGACCACCGCCTTCACAGCGCCACCCCAGCGTCCGGCGTCGCCGGCGGAGGCACGGCGGGAGCCTCGCCGTCTGGCGCCTGCTCCGGCGCGAGCGGGTCCGGATCCTGCTCCCGCAGGCTCCCCACGGTGCCGCCGTCGAGCGGCAGCTGGGATGCAGCGTGCGCGCCCAGGGCGCGAGGCGCTGGTTCGGTGATCGCGGAGGGGGACGGAGCACGCTCTCCACCACCGCCGAGCGCGTCGCAGCCCCAGCAGGCGCAACCGACGAGCAGGATCGCCAGCGCTCCTCCGCGGCTCAAACCCAGCGCTCCTCGTCCACCGCCTTGAGCGTCGAGGTGAGGTCGAAGCGCGACTCGTAGCCAAGCACCTCTCTGGCGCGGCTGTCGTCGACCATGCAGACGTAGCGAATGTAGTCCAGCTCCGGCGCGGGGAAGGAGGTCATGCGTAGATTCCACAGGCGCTCAATACCACGCCGTGCGACCGCATGTGGCAGCGGCAGGGTAGCGCGCCCGAGGGTGCGAAGCGCCTGACCGAGCGCGACCGGCGCGGGGCCGGCGACGTTGAAGATCCCTCGCGCACCAGGGCGCAACGCCAAGCGGATGGCTTGCACGACGTCGTCCTGATGGACCACCTGGATCATCGGGTCGAAGCCCATCAGGGTCGGGACCACCTTGAGGCGCAGGTAGTTGCTGGGCGCATTGCGCACCGTGCCCAGGATGTGGGTCGGCCGAAGCACCACGGTCTCCGTCTGTGGATGCTTCCAGAAGAAGGACTGCGCGAGCATGTCCAGCTCGACCAGATCCCGGATCTCGCTGAACGCGCCCGCGCCCAGCAGCGGCGCCTCTTCCGTGAGGAACTGAGGGTTGTCCGGGCGAGGTCCGTACACGTTGGCGCTCGAGATCAGCACGAGCTTCGGCACGTTGTAGCGCCTCACCCACTCGAGCATCTTCTGGAAGCCGGTGACGTTCCACGAGTGATGCTCCTCGCTGTTACCCCTCGGGTTGTGCATCACTCCCAGGTGAACCAGCGCCGCGATGTCCCCGTTGCGGAAGATGTCCTGGGCCTTCTTGCGGCGGATATCCAGCTGGTGGAACTCGATGTCCTTGGGGCGATCGTGAAACGGGCGCCGGTCCACCCCGATCACTGGACGGTCGCGATGCAGCTGACGCGCGAGACGCCTGCCGAGGCGCCCGCAGATCCCCGTGATCACGACCGGCCCAGCGGAGAGCCGCTCCGACAGGAAGCTGGCCGAGTCGCTGAGTCGACGGCCGCCCTGACGCCGGTCCCCCTGGCGGCGATCGTCGGTGCCCTCCTCCAAGTCGGCTTGCATCGCGTCGTCTCGGTCCATGCTCACCAGAACACCGATGGTCGCTCCCGCAGTCCGCGGTCGATCAACGCCTGAATCGTCTGCCGCACCAGATACACCTTCTCCTCGATCACCGAGTCGTCGTCGTCGGGATCACCCGAGAAGCGCATGGGCTCCCCGAAGTGCAGCCGGTACTTCGTGGGGAGCGGCATCTGCAGGCCCGGAATGAACCACTGCGGCACGACCGGAGCCACCGGCATTCCCATCGCGCGCGCCAGCAGCTCGAAGTTGCCGAGATTGACGTACTGCTCCTCGGCGCCGACCACCGCCACGGGCACGATCGGCGTGTCCGTCTCGATCGCCAGGCGCATGAAACCCAGACCGAAGTCCTGAAGCTGGTAGCGCTGACTGAAGGGCTTGGAGATCCCTCGTGTGCCCTCGGGGAAGACCAGAATCATCTCACCCAATTCGAGCAAGCGGCGGCAGTTCTCCGGTACGCCGACCACCTGTCCCAGACTGCGAAACAGCACGTTGACGTAGGGCAGCGTCTGCACCCACTTCTCGACCATCGCGCGGATCACTCGCGGCGGCTCACCGTCGAGGAACATGCTGGCGCCGATGATCACGCCGTCGATTGGGACCTGGCCCGAGTGATTGGCCACCAAGAGCACTCTCCCGGATGGCACGTTCTCGACCCCGTGCACATCCGCACGGAAGTACACCCGATGGAAGATCGAGACGATGCCGAGGGCGAGCTTGGCGGTCTCCGGATCGAGCCCGAAGGGATCACCCCCCATGCGCTGGTAGCGCGCTCGCAGCTGCTCGATGCGGGCGTCGAAATCGCTCCCCAGCACGCGAACCGTGGCATCTTCGAAGCTCTCGCGGGCCGAGCCATACGCCCGCTGGGCTCGTGGGATCACGTCCTGGGCGGCGAAGTCCGTGAGGCGCGCAAGCAGCGGATGGCGCAGCAGCGCGCCTGGGTTCTGCGCAGAGCCGGGAACACCTCGCATCGAGTCAGGCACCCAATCGACTCTACCCGTTGTCGTCGAGGCCTTGGGGGGAAAACACTTTTCCAGGCCGTCCGAGCCGGGGCACCCTGCGCTCATGCAGGGCACCAGGCAGCGTGCAGCGACCGACGGGCCACTCCCCTGGCTGCTACCAGGCCCGCTTCGGCCCGGTGCTCGGGTGCGTGTCGTCGCACCTTCGGGGCCATTCGATCACACCCTGGTGTGGCGTGGCCTCGCCGCGCTGTCCGAGCGCTATCGGGTCACGTTCGCGCGAGACATGTTCCGACCGCATGGCTTCCTCGCCGGTGACGACCGGCGCCGCCGAGAGGAGCTTCAAGCGGCCTTGAACGACCCTGCGCTCGACGCCGTGATCGCCGCCCGAGGTGGCTACGGATTGAGCCGCATCGCCGCCGACATCGACTGGACGGCCCTGCGCGCCCACCCGAAGTGGTTGGTCGGGTTCAGCGACATCACGGTCATGCACCTCGAAGCGCTCCGCCAGCGCGTGGCCACGCTGCACGGGCACAACTGCGCCGGCCTCGGGCGTGGCTGGCTGCCGCGCCACCGCGAGTGGTTCGACGTCCTGGAGCGCACGAGCTACGAGGAGCACTACTCCCTGCGCGCACTGACGCCGGGCGTCGCCGAAGGCAGCCTGTGCGGGGGCAACCTCACGCTGCTCTCGGTACACAGCGCCGCCCGCCGCCTCTGCCTGCCCGATCCGTGCATCCTGCTCCTCGAAGAGGTCAGTGAGCCGCCGTATCACATCGACCGCATGCTGACGGCGCTCCTGCAGTCCGGGGACCTCGCTGGTGTGCGCGGTGTGGTGCTGGGTGAGTTCCTGGCTTGCCCCGCGGGGCGCTACGGGGTGAGCGCCGAGAGCGTGCTCCGGGAGCGTCTCGGGCAGCTCTCGGTCCCGGTACTGGCTGACTTGCCCGTGGGCCACGGCAACCTCAATCGCTCGCTGGTGCTGGGCAGCTGGGCACGCCTCGAAGGGGACGATCTCTGGCTCACGCCGCCGCGCTGAGCTCTCTCCCCCCACCCCGAGCGAAATCGAGCGCGCGGGATCGGTGGCAGCTCGCGCCTCGGTGGGTCCAGCCTGGTTTGGGGGTGAGACCCACTGGTCCTCGCTGGCCCCGCTCGTAGCTGCGCTGGGCCCCCGCGAGGCCTCGTGCCAGGCAAACGCCCGATTGGCGTTGGGGCGTATCCTCGAGTCGCGTTACAGTTGCCGGACTTGGCTGGGCATGAAGTCCCGGCAGGCTTGGATTGGCAAGGGAACGCGCGTGGTGAAGAGCTGGATACTGGCTGGTCTGGGGGTGGCGATCGCCGTGGGCTGCTCCGCCGGAGGCGGCAGCGGAAGCGGCGTGGGCAATGGCGGCAGCGGTCAGGGCGGTAGCGGCCAGGGCGGCAGCGGTCAGGGCGGAGACGGTTTCGGAGGCGGTCTACTCGACGGTGGTGGCAACGGCGGCAGCGGTGGGCTGACCTCCGACGCTGCCTGTCAGAGCTTCAATCAAACCGCGGACAACAAGCTGCAGCCGGCTGACATCATCTTCGTGGTCGACAACTCGGGCAGCATGACCGCCGAGGCGGGCTTCGTGCAGTCCGCCATCAACAACTTCTCCAATGGCATTGCTTCCGTGGGGATCGATTACCACGTGGTGCTGATCAGCGCAGACAGCAACGACAGCAATGGCATCTGCGCCCCGACACCCCTCGGCTCTGGGCAGTGTCCTGCGGACTCGAACCCGCCGAACTTCCTGCACGACAACCGCGAGGTGGGCAGCAGCAACGCGCTGCAGATCCTGATCGAGGAGTTCGACAGCTACAAGTCGATGCTGCGCGCCGGCGCGTCGAAGCACGTCGTGGTGATCAGTGACGACGACTCCGCGATGACCGCCGCGGAGTTCGACGCGGCCTTCGCGCCACTTCTCGCCGGTGTGGATCCGCTCTACTCGAGCTACACGTTCCACGGCGTCTACGGCTTCACCAAGCCCGGTCCATTCGCCTGCCTGGGCGGCGGCACGGACCCTTGCTGCGGATCCGGCGGCATCGCCCTCACCGCGGATGTCGGCACCGTCTACCGAGACCTGGCCGACATGACCGGCGGCGAGAAGGGCAACCTCTGCGAACAGGAGCAGGGCTTCGTGGCGGTGTTCACCCGCGTGGGTCAGTCGGTCATCGTGGGGAGCAAGCTGGCTTGCGAGTGGGCCATCCCCGCGCCGCCCCAGGGCGAGACCTTCGACAAGAACAAGGTCAATGTGCAGTACTTCCCCCCGGGAAGCGGCAACGGTGAGAGCTTCGGTCGAGTCGGCTCGGCCGCCGAGTGCGCCAACGTGGTCGACGGCTGGTACTACGACAACCCGTCGAGCCCGACGAAGATCTACGTCTGCCCACAGACCTGCACTCGCATCCAAGCCGCGGGAGAGCAGGCGCGGGTCGACATCCTGTTTGGCTGCGCCTCTGAGCCCGCCGTACCGCGCTGAGCCCTCGAGTCGCCGCAGGCCCGGTGCCGGGCCTGCAGCGGGCCTGCAGTCGGGAGGTCGCCACGAGCGGCGCTACTCCATCAGGAGCTCGTCCTCGTCCACCAACAGTGCGTCCTCGTCCACCACCATCGCGTCGTCGTCATCGTCCTCGTCGCTCTCCGGCACCAGCGCCGGGCGCACCTCCGTGGCATCGCTCGGCGCGTCGCCGTACTCGAGCTCCGCG
>JAGQIY010000874.1 GCA_020430865.1 Myxococcales bacterium | reverse complement strand
CACGGAAGGCACCCGGGAAAATCGGTGTGCGGGTACGACGAATGCGTCGGACTCATGTTTCACCGGGAAGGAAGAGGACATCGACGTCGGCCTCACGTACTTCGGCAAGCGGTATCTGTCGCCGTATTTGAACCGGTGGATCAGTCCGGATCCGTTGGCGGTGCATGGGCTGGGGGCGGATCCGAATTTGTACGCGTACGTGAGTGGGCAAGCGCTGAAAGCAACCGATCCACTCGGCTTAGAGTGCGATGTGGACGAGACGTGCAGTTTCTCGCCGAATGCGACGGAAAGCGCGGCAACGAAGGCCGGATCCAGCGAGGCAAACTACTCATCGGCGCCAGCGCGAGCGGTGCCAGTACTGGCACCGGCACGAGACCCTTCATCAGCACCGAGGAGGGCTTCGATCGGGCAGCCTGGCGTTGTTCCCTGGCAGCAGCGTATGGCGCGAGACGCGGTTGCGGCTGGGTACACGGTTCTTGGTGCGATTGGCAGCATAGTTGGCTATGTCGTTAGCCGCGTGGCTGGCGACTCAGATGCCGAAGCCGTACACACCGCAAACGTGACCGCAGGAACAATAGGCCAGGTAGCGGTGCCGGCCGAAGTTGCGGCAGCTGGGGTCGCGGCAGCTGGAGCACATCGACAGGCATTGGCTGCACAGAACCAGAGCGTTGCTCCACAGAGCCCGGTGACCTCAAGCAACGCCCCATCCCCGGGCGAGCTTGAAGGCATCGCCAATCAACTGCATGACTCAGCAGCTAGAGCTGCTAAAATGCAACCCGGACGGGCGCGCGCCGTCGGAACGGTCGGGATGACTCAGCTAGACTATCCCAACATGGCGCGAACAGGGCCTCGTATTGCCACGTATCACGGTGATCCACGAATAGGTGTGCTAGTGGAGAAGTATGCGAAGGCGCAGGGCTACGTGTGGGGAGGCTCGTCGCAAGGCCCGAACTCTGAACACGCGGAGGCTATTGGAAAGCACTTCAGTGGGGGCGAGTTCGCCAACTCACCAAGAGGTTGGAGCGCTGCGTCAAACCTGCAATGCCCTGAATGTCAAGGCATCTTGCTTCTTGATCCTCTCGGTCCAGTCCTGCTCCCGCTCAATCCATGGAAGTAGATGCGTTACATCTGGCATGAGCATGCTCGCCGTCGCTTGCCATCATCCTGGCTAGTAGGCGTAGCAGCCGCGACACCAACCGGGCTGATCCTAGCAGGCAGTCATGAACTAGCCGTGTGGGATGCCGACCTAGGGACGGTCCAAAAGCACCGACTCAGCTATGACATTTTGAGCATCACACCATTGCCCGGTGGTCGGTTTGCATGTACCAGCCGAGCGCAGACGACCATCTTTGGGCCTGAGTTTCTCATTGAACGGGTGTTGACGGGCGTGGACGGCCCCGATCCGAATGCCTACGGTCGCTACGCAGCGTCGGATCAGTACTACGTGTACATCACATCCGGTGCCCACTTGATAGCGAGAAGCATCTCCGACTGGAGCATTGCGGCTAGACATGACCTGGGTCCGAAGTGGTTGAAAGCTCCAGTTCTAGTTCACCGAAGGGACACAAACACATTTGTCGTCGAATGCCCGCAAGAGGGAGTGATGGTCACTGCGCAAGTTGAAGCGCATGGGTTTTCCATTAGGTCGCTGCGGTTCAGCGGTGCTCTCTTGGGGTTCCTAAACGACGGTTCCTACGTGTGCGATTGGGCCGGGCGAATCACGGTCTGCGCATTCCCCGAAGGAACGACAAGGCGCGATTTCGAAATAGAAATGCTGACGCCAATCGCGGTGCCTGATGTGTTTACAGTGGTCGCGCACCGTCGGGCAGCGTCAACTGCCAACGCGGAATCAATGTTTGATGACGTTTTCGTTGATTTGCATGGCGGCGACGCCCCGTTCGCTTTGTGGACCGGTTCTACGGATGGCGTGAGGATCTCTGCCGTACATGACGACGAGACTCTTCGTGTTTGGCAACCAGCACTAGCGGAAGGAGACCCGTATCGGCGCGTTGGGGCCGCGTAACTTCTGCAAGGCGATGCGGCGACCCATTTCCAGCGACATGGCGCCGGGATCGCGGCGTTGCACCGCTCGCTGGAGCGTGCGATCGCTCAGGCGGATGCCGGAGACCTGATTGGCCCTGAGGAAGTGCTCAGTGCGACCCGCCGCTGATGTGGTTCCGTGATCACTTCGGGCATTCCGGCGTGTTTGCGGCTTGGCGGGTTTCGGCCGCCCTTTCGTGAGTGACGCGGTCGGTCTCGTCGGCTTCTTCGTTCCACTCCTTGCGGGCTTCGCGCGAGCCGCCCTTCACCCAGCCGACGCCGGACTCGCCCACCGTCTTCACGCCGTGGTACGCGGCGACGGCGCCGGTCTCGACGGCCTTGCCGGTGGTCTTCGCGGCCATCTCGATGTCGTCCCCCGCGCTGTTGCGGCAGTCGGCGGAGGTCTTGGGTTCGTCTTGCTGTCCGCCGCAAGCGAGCATCGCGCAGGCGGCCAGGCCGGTGAGAGCGAGTCGGTGAAACGTGAACATGGTGGTGTGCAGATGTG
>JAGQIY010000873.1 GCA_020430865.1 Myxococcales bacterium | reverse complement strand
GGCTCGGCACCGGCGCTCAGCGCACGTGGCGCCGACCTGGAGCGTGGCGCCGCGGGCCTCGACGAAGCCTTCGGAGACAGCCGCGTGATCGAGGGCGCCCGGCTCGCCAGAGTAATACTGGGTGCACGCGGCCGAGAGCAGCGAGAGTCGGTGCCGAGCCAGAGCCTGGCCCAGCTCGCCACGTTCGCTACTCCCACTGATCGCCGGCCCGCAACGCGCGCAGCCCATGCTGTTCCAGTCGCCGAGGACGAGCTGATCGGCATCCTGAAGCACCCGCGCGCGCTCCGCGACGAGGCGGCCGAGCGGCTGCCAGGCGGCGCTTCGCGCCCGGTAGTCGGCGTCTTCCACCCCGCTCTTGAGGTGCACCACCAACACCCCGAAGTCGACTCCGCCACCGCGCTTCGCCACACGCGCGAGCAGACCCGGGCGGAGCCGTCCACCGCAGGTGCTACCCCGGGGATTCAGCCCTCCGTCGCTCTCGAGCTGGGTCACCAGCGCGGCCTCGGTGTCATACAGCAGGCCGACGTGCTGACGGCCGTCCGCTGGACAATCGTCGAGCACCAACCGCCAGCCATGCCCCGAGAGCTCGGTCAGAGCTCCAATCAACTGGCGCCCAGCGGCGCTGTCAGCACCTTGCTTGAACTCCTGCACCGCCAAGACGTCGACCCCAAGCCACACGATCGCACAGGCCAGCCACTTCACGTCCGTGGGTTGCTCGCCCCGTCTGGGCCCGCCATCGGGGAACCAGCGCACGTTCCAGCTGCCAACCCGAAAGCGGTCCGCGCGCTTCATGGCACGTTTCCCGGAGGCAACTATGGACAGGCAAGCAGCGCGAGAGCTCCAGACGGAGACCCGCTCTTCGCGGGGGGGAGCAGAGTCCGCTGGAGCGACGGCTGGGGCCGAGGTCGAGCTGGCCGCCTCGACGTAGCGTCTGACGATCCAGCCGCGAGCACCATTCGAGCCCTCGACCTCTAGCCAACCTCCGGCGGCGGCGCGCCTCAGGACTCGCACGGATGCGCCGTTCTCGATCCGTCCGCTGACCTCCGACGAACCCTGGCGTGGATGGAGGGGGACGCCCAGCGCGACGGGTGAACGAACACGCACCAGCTCCGCTTCGGCCGACGTCCCTGCCGCGCGCTCGCTCTCACTAGATGGGCAACCGCTGAGCGCGCACAGCAGCGCCATCAGACTCCAAGCGCCACGCATACGCACACCATAACCCGGCCCCCCGTGGCGAGCAGCCTCTGGAGGCTGGTCCTCGCCGGCCTGCGCTCGTTATGCTCCGCGCGATGAACCGCCCTCCGCACCTCGAGATCAGGCTCGACGCCCTGCTGCAGCGTGCGACGGGTCTCGGTGGACCGGTGCTGTTCCTGACGGGCGCGGGGATCTCCCAAGAGAGCGGTATCCCTACCTTTCGCGGTGCGGAAGGCTACTGGCGCGTCGGCTCCAGGAACTACCACCCCATGGAACTCGCGACGTTCGCGGCCTACTCACGACTCCGCGAGGAGGTCTGGGGCTGGTACCTGTATCGACGCGGGGTATGCGCTCGAGCCACACCGAACGCAGCGCATCGCGCGATCGCGCGGCTCGAGCAACGGCTCGGCGACGCCCTCCGGCTCGTGACCCAGAACGTCGATGGTCTGCACTTGCGCGCGGGCAGTAGCCGGGAGCGCACGTTCGAGATCCACGGAGACATCAACCGCATGCGTTGCGAAGCGACGTGCAGCGACGAGACGTTCGAGATCCCCGCGAGTCTCGACCGCGATCCGGATCGCGAAACCGCACAGGGCGGCCACGGGCTCTCGCCGGAGGAACGTCTCCTGCTGCGCTGCCCGCGCTGCAACGCGAACGCTCGGCCTCACGTGCTCTGGTTCGACGAATGCTACGACGAAGCCCATTTTCGCTTCGAGTCGTCGATGCGCGCTGCGGCGCTGGCGCGCCTGTTGGTGGTGATCGGGACCACTGGAGCGACGAACCTGCCGCTGCAGATCGGCGGACTGGTCGCCGCGCGAGGCGCACCAATGCTGGTGCTCAACCCCGAACCGAACCCGTTCAGCGAGTTCGCGGAGCAGTGCGAAGGGCTGTTTCTTCAAGGAACCGCGGGCGGGCTGGTGCCCGACGTCTGCGAGCGCATCGCCAGCGCTCTGGGAGGAGAGCCATGAACCCATTTCGCACCGCCCTGGTGGGCATCTATCGAGGCGTCGTTCTGAAGCGCAAGCTGCGCGGTCCCGCTTTCCCCAGCTGGAGCCCGGAGTTCGAGACGCTCGCGCCCCTGATGCACCACTACAGCAAGGTCAGCACGGTCCTGCCGCTGTCAGCGCAGCGTCGAGCGGCGACGAGCTTGCTCCGCCCGACCAAGGCCACGAGCGAGACCGAGTACGAACGCGTGCGCGTCGGTGCCATCCCCTGTGAGTGGTTCCGCCGACCGGATAGCTCCCTGGAGCGCGTCTTCCTCTACCTCCACGGCGGCGGCTACAGCATCGGCTCGATCGACACCCATCGCGACCTGGTCGCGCGCATCG
>JAGQIY010000872.1 GCA_020430865.1 Myxococcales bacterium | reverse complement strand
GTGCCCTCGGAGATGGGTCTCCAGAGGGGCAAAGCGCCCGAGGACCGTGCCGGGGACAACCGCAGTGGTCTGCGCGCGCAGGCTCGATTGGGAAGCGCCGCCTAGATACCGCGGTGCCTAGATACCGCGGTAACGGTCAGACAGGCGTGCAGCCCAGCCCGCGAGCTTCCCCGGAACGAGGGACTCGATGCGGTCGAGCAAGACCTCAAGGTCGAAAAGCTGCACCGTCTCTGAGTCACGAAGCAGCGAGCGGAAGCCATCGAGGACTTGGCCATCTCGGAGGAGCGCAGCGTTCTTGGACGACGAACAGACCCCGAACCGAGCGTTCGCAGCTCCACGGCGCTCTGCCTCGGCGTGCGCAAGGACAAGGTTCACCCACAGCTGCCATCGGGCATCGGAAAACGGGCATCCAGACGCCGGTAGTGCATCGTCAGCGAGCACGGCGAACTGGTCGCTACGGCGCCAGTATGTGTACCCCTTGCTCCGCACGTAGAGGCAGGCGTCGCGGTCCCCGCGAACATCTACATCGTCGGGGCACACGGCCAGTCCCTTGGTCACGCGACCTGGTTTCCGAAATCCGCAGACGCTGAACTCGGGCTCGACGAACTTGGTCTCGACGACCTGCACAAAGGCACCGGCGGTCGTCGTCCCCTCGATCAGAAGATCGCAATCCACGCCACCGCGACCGGTCTGGTCATTGAAGATGTCGCCGGCTGGCGTGTGCTCGATGTGGATGGCCGTCACCTTCGTAAGTCCAGGAATGAACGACCGCAGGACTTCCGCGGCGAGATCGAGGCGGGTGCTCAATGGGGCGAAGATGTTGAAGCACATCGCCTGGCTGGAGAGCATGTTCTCGAAGGTCCGCGGGGCGACACCCTTGCCTGCACGCTGCCTGGCCCGAGCAGCGTGAAAGGCCTCGTCGACCACGAAGTTTTTACCTCCGATGGCAGCTTCCGGTGCCAGGAAGTGGCCGTACTCACCGTGGGCCACGCCGAGCACTCGGGCCCGATACTCACGCTGCCGAGCCTCGGCTCGCGCCCGGTAAGAGGCGCCCTTCGTGTAGATGGGGCCGAGTTCCGTCATCTGCATGCCATGGTGCGAGCTGGTCTCGAACCTACCGGAGAGACGCCGGGTTGGCGAGGTGCGGCGTCTTTGGCTCAGTGCAGCTCGGTCGTCTCCCCGAGTTCGCTGGAGCCCAGCTCCCAGTGGTCGATGAACACCGGCGGCATGGGCTCGATGAGCTGGACGAAGTGGGTGTGGGCGGGCTTGAGGTAGTCGACGATGGCGCGGATCTGACTGCGTTCGGTGGCGTTGAGCGGGATGTCGACCTCGACGTCGAAGGCGTAGCGGGCGAAGCGATCGGAGGGGCCGAGCTCCCAGTCCACGCCCAGCTCCGACTCGCCGAGCACGAGCGTCGTGCCGGCGAAGGGTGTGATCGCGGTGATGTCGATGCCGAGAAAGAACCGGATCGCGTTCTCGATGCCGATGGCCGTTCCCTTCTGCCGATACATCTCGACCAGCACGGAGGCGAGCCGCCGCTTGTCCAGCTCTTCCAGGTCGAAGGGAAACGGGTTGCCAAGATCGTGGAGGATGAGCGCGAGAAAGGCTTCGGGCGCGCGCTCGATGTCGAACACGTCGCTGAAGCGATCGCCCTCGACCATCAACAGGTCGAGCGCCTCCTGCAGGCAGGCGATGAAGCGGCGCAGGTCACCGGTGACATCGCTCCGGCGGTTGTGTCGCGGCAGCATCGACCAGAGGTCGAACCTTCGCCCGGCCGGGCGTGGCGACCGATAGCCAGTGAAGATCGCGACATCGTCGGGAGTCGTGACCGAGTTCTCTTTGGTGTCCTCGACGCCGGTGACATGAACGCGATACCGCACGTCGGGCGTGAGCTCGGTGTCGAGGGTCACGAGCACAGCCGCCCCGTCGCTCACGGCATCGATCGGCACCACCGGCACCGCGGGGAAATCGAGCGCTTCGAACACGAAGCCCAGCGGGTCAGTAACCAGGACATCCTCATCGAAGCCGACCCTGACGATTGTCGGCGACACGGCCTGTGCACCCACGGCCTTCGGCGGCGTTCGGTCCTCGGCCACGAAGAAATACGTCTCATCGATCGTGGGCGCACCGCCGACCGTGGCCGAGATGACGCGCACGGTGACGAGCGCCTGGCTCTCGAACGGAACGGCCGGATCGAGGACCACTCGCAGCGTGTCGCTCGTCTGAACGACGGTCGCCCGAGGTCCATCGAACCCCGGCTTGAGCTCCGGTACGCCGCCACCCTCGAACGCCAGGACACCGTCGACGAGCACGCGCGTTTCGGCGCGGTCGATGCCGTCGGGACCTGGGTCGAGGATCTCCAGGGCGATGAACCACTCGAGCGGCACGCCCATCTCGCCCGGACCGGGATCCCGGTTGATGAGAATTGGCCGAGCCGGCGCCGTCTGGGCGGCGATGACGTCGGCGTAGAGTGCAGGCAGCTCGAGTGTCGGCACGCGGTCCTCCTACGGCACGGCGACGAGCTCGAGCCGGACCCCCACGACGTGGAGGCCCGCGAGTTTCGAGACGTTGGCGGCCAGGTCGCTCAGCACCCGCGTGCAGCCGGGCTCGCATGTCGCGGTCGCGGCCTTGGCTCCGTCGACAAGGATCGACACCTCCCATGCGAGGCCGACCGGCAGCGTCTTCGGCACACGAAGTCGGAGCGCGGCGCGGACGAGGTCTACGTCGGTCAGATCGGTCTCTTGGGTTACCTCCGCGTGGTCGCCAGGATCGAGCTCGAAGGAACGGCCGGGCTCATCTTCGCCCAGCACGAAGAGATGGTCCCCCGAGGGCACGGGCGCGCCCATGGGCTGGATTCGTCCCTGACCGAGGCCGAGGCGGCTGGTGAAGGCGTCGAGCTCCATCAGACCTGCCTCAATAGCTCCAGGTGATCGAAGTATCCGCGGCGCGTGACATCGGCGACGGCCATGCCGAAGCCGCCACGCCCCGAGGTGAGCGGCTGGCTGCCGGAGTTGATGCCGAGGTGGTCGTCGATGAACTCGACCATGCCGGGGACCGGTTGCCAGTCCGGCGGCGAACCGAGCGGATGCGCGGCGAGGTCGTTGCGCAGCACCTTGAGCACGACGTCGCCGTTGTCATTCACGATCACGTCGAGCCGCAGGTGCAGCCACGTCCCCTGCGAGAAGCTCTCGCCCGAAGCGAGCAGGACGTTCGGTCCCTCGGAGTCGGGAATGCCGACGGCCACCGTGCCCTTGCGCAGCACGATGCGGTGCGGGTCGTCGTCCGAGAGGCCGAGCAGGTACGCGGTGTCGTTCACCGAGTTGCCTTGGCAGGCGAGGAAGAGGAAGGGCGCGAATCCGGTCGGGCCACCGCTGGAACCGCGCTGGATGCAGCCCCGGATCGACGCGCCCTTGGCCATGGGCGCGAAGTCGAGGAGGTTGCAGAACAAGCCCACGGCGCCCTGCACGGCAGCGAGAGAGTTGAACCCGAAGAGGAAGTTCCCACCGCCTGGTGGTCGCGCGATGCCGGCGGTCACGCCCCGATCGACGGTCGCGATGTCGAGCCCGTTGTTGAGATAGGTCCAGTCTGCTTCGGCCATGCCAGTTCTCCTTGATGACGCCGTCTCTTCAGATCGTGGTCGCCGGCGTCCAGCCGTTCTCGAAGTCCTCGTTGGGATCCGTGCTGCCGTCGAACAGGGCGGTCTGGGTCGAGAGAGCGGCCCACAACCACGCGTAGCTCTGGTTGTCGCGCCACTCGTCCTCGAAGTCCTCGCGGGGCTCGCCATCAAAGATGCCGGTCACCGCTGTGACGGTGGACCAGTCCGTCGCGAACGGCACGTTGCTCCAACCGTCCTCCATGTCCTCGACGGCGCCGCCGCCAAAGGGCGCGGTGATGACCTGGCCCGACGGCAGCTCGGTGAGGTAGAGGTCGTTGCTCCAGGCTTCCTCGAAGTCCTCGAACCCTTCAGCGATCGGATCGAAGAACGAGAGCGCCAGCGAGCCGGGCACGAAGCTCAGGCGCAGCTCAAACCAGCGCTCGAAATCCTCCCACCCACGATGCGGCGACGGCCCGAACCCGGCGATGCGCTGACCAGCCACCAACGTCGCCAGCGCCCAATGCTCCGCCGTCCCTGGTTCGGCCCCCGCGTCCTCGAAGCTCGGGTTGAGGATCGCCATCAGAGCAGCCCTCCGGTATCGCCGTCGATGAGGGTGACCGTGCCGAGCACCGGGAACTCCTTGATGGCGAGCCGGATGTCCGCCGGCAGGTTGTTGAGCTTCAGGTCGCCCGGGCGGTCGCCGATCTTGCGCACGCCATCGGTGTCGCGGATGACGTTGAAGACATCGGACCAGGCGATCTCGCCTACGGCGTTGCCGTCCGCGTCCTTGATGTTGAACCCGAAGTCGACGAGCGAGTTCGGCGTGCCATCGGGCTCGCTCACCCGAAACATTGCGGCGAGGTTCTGCTTCACCCGGTCGCGCACCGTCGCCTTGGCGAAGCCCTGCCTCAGGTAGATGCGGGCCTCGACGTTCACCGTCCGATAGACCGGATTCTGCACCGCGACCTGGAAGGTGAGCGTGCTCGGGTAGACGATGGTGACCTGCTCGAGCACGGCTTGTCTGAGCGCCGCCGTCGGCAGGCCGCCGCCCTGAGGGATCACGTAGAGCACGCCGCTGTTCTCCGAGATGCTCGTGTCCTCGTTCGAGGTGAGCATCAGCGCACGGGCCACACCCGGAACGCGGCGCGCGTTGATCTCGAAGTCCTCTCGCGTGACCGTTCGCGTGAGGGTGCGAAGACTCTCCGGTGCGAGCAGCTTCGCCGAAGCGACGCTCTGCCGATCGGAGCCGCCGGAGGCCGGCACGGGATTGGTCACCGAGAGCTGAACAGGCCGTCCGTGCACGTCGTTGAACACGCCCTCGACCACCACGAGACTGCCAGCTTCGACATTGCCCGCTGCCCCACCGCCGGTCTTGTAGCCGGCGCTGATCGTGCCCGAGGGCGGCGCACCGCTGGTGCCGTTGCCGAAACGGACCGTCGCGCGGTCGTTCTGATCCACGAGCACGAGGAAGTGGCGATCGTTGGGCCCGGACCCGAGGAGGCTCTCCTCTTCCACGTAGGGTCCGTTTGCCGCCGACACGACTGCCGAGCCGTCGAGGTACGGCGTTCGGTCAAGGACGACATCGAGGTCGGCCAGCCCACGCGCATCGAAGAGCTGCGCGTGGGTCTGCGAGTTCTCGACCACGCCCACCGCGACAGGAGGATCGGTGCCCCCCGGGATGACCACATCCGCAAGGAGCTGGAAGCGCACGGCTTCGGTCACCTCCTGGGTGCGGACGACCGTCCCTGCGGGAATGACCACCTCGGCCATCGGCGGTCGGATCAAGGCAAAGACGACCTCCGCCGTCGCTGCCCTGGCGCCGTGCAGCCGGTAGCCGAGCAACCGTGCGAGCGCGATCACGTTCTTGCGCTGGGTGGCCGTGACGAGGCGTGACTCTCGAGCCTGGGCATCGAGGTAGAACGTGACGACGTCGCCGACGAAGGCATACATCTCGAGCAGCACGTTCCCGAAGCTCGCGACCGAGAAGTCGCTCCAGTCCGGGAAGACGCTCTTCACCAGCGCGATGAGCCGCGCCCGCAAGGCATCGAAGTCCTTGTCCGTGTAATCGACGCTCGGGGGCAGGATGGCCAACGCGCAAACCTCCACCGAGGCAAAGCGCCCGGCGTGGCTGCTGGGGACAGCCAGCGACTCCGCGAAGATGCGGCCACGTCGGGATGAGCAAAGCCTTGTGTTTCAGGTGCTTGGGGGCGAAACTGGCGAGCCACGATGAGTACCCGGAGGACCAAGACGTGGGGGAGCTGAACCCGACCCAGCGCATCGTCGATGTCGTCAAGAGCATCGAGCGCAAGCAGTACCAGCTGCCAAGCATCCAGCGTCCGTTCGTCTGGGAGCAAGAGCAGATCCTCCGGCTCCTCGACTCGATCATGTGTGGCTACCCGATCGGGGCTGTCATGGTCTGGAAGCCAAGCAGCACCATCCGGTGCCGGGCCTTCCTGGACCGATACAACTCTGGTGACCGTCGCCTGGCGGAACTCCCTGCGCCCATGGAGCGCCAGGCCCACATGGTCCTTGACGGCCAGCAACGGCTGCAGTCCCTGTTTCTCAGCTTCACGGGGCGATACGACGGGAAGAGGGTCTACCTCAAGGTCGATGCTCCCCCGAATGACGGCGATGGCGACCTGCATTTCCGCTTCGAGTTCCTCGCGGACGAGGAAGCGGCCGCCAATCGCGCCTACGTGCAAATTGGGGAACTCGTCGCGCTGAAGGTGCCGAAGATCTACGACTTCGTTTCGTCCCGGCTCGACAGCGTCGATGCAGAGGCCCGCGACCGAGCCGTCGAGGTTGTGTCGACGTTCGTGGATGCCTTCGCCATGCGCGAAGCGTTGCTGTTCCAGGAGATCGACGAGGATCTCGGATACAACGACGTGCTCGAGGTCTTCGAACGCGTCAACTCGGGCGGCACAGCCCTGTCCAAGTCCGACCTCCTATTCTCGACGCTCACGTTGAAGCTCCCAGACATGGAGGAGCGCTTCGTCAAGATCGTCGAGGAGCTGAACGATGGGGGGAGGCACGACTTCAACACCGACTTCGTGATCAAGACTGCGTTCGTCATCTTCGGAAAGAAGGCCAAGTACGACTACGCCAAGCTGAACGACGAGACCTTTCTCGGTCGCTTGGCGAAAGACTTCAAGCTGCTTCAAGAGGTCGTGACGAGCCTGCGGGTCTGGCTCGACGGCAGCGCGCTGATCAAGTCACGGCGGTATCTACGCAGTCAGCTCGCGGTCATTCCGTTGATCGACTACCTCATGCTGAACAACAAGAGGATGGGGCCGGACGAAGGCGAGGAAAGCCTCCGCATGCGGCAATACCTGTACATGGCGTTCTTCTCGCGGCTGTTTTCTCGTGCCCCCGACAGCGTGCTCGATCAGATCCACGACATCATCGTGGAGGCACATAAGGCAGCCCCCGGCGTGTTCCCGATCGATGAACTCGGCGCCTTCATGGGGCGTCGCGAGAAGAAAGGCGGCTACCAGTTCCGCGACGAATACCTGTGGGACCTCGACCTGGTGTTGAACATCGTCGACGGCGGCGTCCTCGAGATTCCCCGAAAGCGCGGATGGAGCCTCGAGCGCGATCACATCTTCCCGCAGAACCAGCTGAAGATCGCCGGCGTCGAGAAGGACGTGCATGACGTCGGCAACTTTCGCCTGCTGGGCAAGGTCCGAAACATCTCCAAGAGCGACACGATGCCCGACGCGGACACCGAGTTCTTCGGAAAGGACGACTCTGGCCTTCGAGAAATCTTCGATGCCGCGCGCGCCAATTTCACGCAAGCCAACTTCTCCAAGTTCGTCGAGCGGCGTCGCGGGCTCATTCGAAGCAAAGTCGCGGGCTTCCTCGGCATGACCTAGCCGTCCGGTAGATCACCGAGGTCGATCGACCCTACGCGGAGACGGCCAGGACAAGCTCTTCGGTGTCCCGGGCAGAGGCAGCACGCCCCGACTCCCGGACGCGCACCCGCAGCTCAAGGGTCGCCTCCGAGCGCTCGACCTTGACGCTCACGAGCTCGGCCTCCGGTACCCAGCGCCGAAGCGCATCCCGAACCTGCACACGCGCGAGTTCGGCCAGGGCCGCGTCGCTTCGCTGGTGACGGAGCAGCTCGAGTCCGGCACCGAAGGCCGTGCGCCACGGCAACTCGCCGGACGAGCGCGGCGTCGCTCCGGCGGTCATCAGCGCCTGTAGGACCTTCGAGCGAAGGAGGGCGGAGCCCGAGCCCGACGCGAAGTCACGCTTCTTGTCGCGGCGGAACGGGATGAGGAGGTTTCGGGGTTCGTCGGACATGCTTCGCTCCTACGGGACGGGAACTGCCGCGCGGGCGTTCTGCAGCGTCTCGATGATGGCGTCGATGGGCGGGATGACATCGTCGAGCGGGCGCCCGGCGAGGTCGGAGAGGTCGGGGATCTCGGGGCCGCCGACCATGCCCATGAACAGGTTGATGAGGCCGATGAGCTTGCCGAGGCTGGCGAGCGCCTTCCCGACGTTGGCGGCTTCCTGGGCGACGTTCGCTTGAGCGCACTGGGCGATGGCCATCAGGCCTGCGTCTTCGAGATTGGTCGCGCGATCGATGGCGCCGAGGATCTGCACGATCTGCTGCTGCAGGTGCAGGAGCAGGCTCCGTGCCTGTCGAAGCGTGTCGATGACCAAGTCGATCAGGCCGACGATGAGCAGCGGCAGCGAGAGCTGCGGGATGAGCTTGAGCAGCTTCGCGACTTTCTCGGCGAGGTCGGGAAGACAGGCGGCGAGCACGGTTGGATCCGGCGGCGGCCCGAGCGTGTCGGGGATCGCCTTGATGCAATTGAACAACGCGACGATGGTGTCGATGATGTCGAAGAGCGGGACCAGTGGCGTGAGCGCAGGCTGGATCACCTCCATCAGGTTGATGCGCTCGATCTGGACGCCGCCGGGCAGCGTGAGCCCGAACGGGTCGGGAATTTCCGGGATCTCGATGCAGATGGGTAGCGCCACGTCGTCCTCCCTCAGATCGGATCCGGCACGGGCCGCACGACGCGACCGGCGATGGTGACTTGGGTTGCTTCGAGGCTGATCGCGCCCACGGCCCGGATGGTCACCGCCGTCGTGCCTTCGAGCGTGACCGTGTTCTCTTCGGCGTCGAAGATCAGGTGGTCGCCGGTCTTCCGGTTCGTGAGCTTGAGCCTGCGCGCGCCCTCCGACTCGTCGAGCTCGATGCGGAAGGTCGGTGTCGCGATCACGCGGTTGTCGGGCGGATCCTTCTGCGCCTCTTCGGGGACCTCGCTCTCGCCGTCCGGCTTGCCCCAGTGCGCCGACAGGTAGTACGGCGCATCGACGTCCCCCTGGTTGAAGAACACGGCGACCTCCGCGCCTTCCTCAGGCACGGCGAAGAAGCCGTGGTCCTTCATGCCACCGCCCGACGTGCCGAGCGGCCACGCCCACGCGCTGAACGGCTCGAGCACACCGGGCACGCAGACGCGCAC
The DNA here is from genome assembly GCA_020430865.1 of Myxococcales bacterium. The sequence goes on along the minus strand of JAGQIY010000872.1, from coordinate 213 downwards.
GCGCCCGAGGCCCTCTGGGTCTTTGCGGTCGGTGACGTAGCCGACGTACATGCCGAGCAGACGCGAGTCGTGGGTGCCGATGTCATCGTCGAAGGTGCTCATGGCCGGGCCTCCGGATCGCCGGCGCCGACGGGCCTGCCGTCGCGGCGGTACTCGATGCGGGTCGCACCGGTCTCGGGATCGACCACCTCGACCTGGGTCATCTCGCTGTCG
>JAGQIY010000091.1 GCA_020430865.1 Myxococcales bacterium | reverse complement strand
GCGTGGGCGAACCGGTCGTGCGCGAGATCGCCGTGCTGGGTAACATCACCATCGGGTCCGACGATGAGCTGGACGCCGAGATTGCGTTTGACCAGCACGCCCACGGTAGCCGCGGTACTCCGCGTGACGGTCTCGTGCAGGATGAGCTCGTCGACGACCCTACCCACACGAGGCTGGCCCTTGAAGCGCACGACTTCGGGATCGCGAAAGTTGCGGACGCGCAGGCCAGGCACGTCGACGTCACGCCCGGCCACGATCAGGCTATCGATGCGCTCCGTCATCGCTCGACCTCTTCCTCGCGGGGAGTGGCCGGCTGTTCTCTCACCGGCGCGTCGATCTTCATCCCGCGCGCGAACCATCGGTCCTTTGCCTCGGTCGTGAGCGGCCGCGCGAGGGACGTGGGTGCATGCCCCTCTTGATCGAGCAGTGGAGCCACGACTTTGTCCCGCCGCACCAGCTCCGCGTGCAGGTGATCGACGAGCATGCGGTGCCTGTGGCCGAACGATCCGGGCGACGGATGCTCGGGCTCGTTATCGGGAGCGCGGACCAGGAACTCGGTAGCGCCGCACACCGGGCACGGAGGCATTGGCACAACACGGCCGTGTGCGCGATCCTCCTGCGCAACACCTGCGGTGAGAGCATCGAGGACTACCCGATGCTCGCCGCCGCACGCATCGCAGTGCTGAAGAACGTCGGTGTCAGTGACTTCGCTGATGGCCATCGGCTGCTCCTCACGCGATCGCGGTGTAGGTCCCGTACCAGTACGTGGTCGTGAACTGGGAAAGGCTCTGGTAGGAGAAGAAGGCGAAGCCATCGCGGTCCGTCTGATACGTGGACGGATTGCCCGAGAAGCTCGACGCTTGATCGGTCGACGAGAGCGTGATCGACGAGGGCGTGGCCGGAAATCGATTGCGGAAGGTGACCGTGCCGCCGCCCGAGGCCGTTCTCGTCGCGTTATCCGTGTTGGTGAACTGCAGGCCCAGCTTGCCCTGCTCACGCACCGTGCCGCTCAGCTCGAATGCCGAGTTGACGGTGCTGCTCATCGGCAGTCGCCAGGTGCGAGACCACGTGGTGAACGTCGGGTCAAAGGTCTCGTCGTGGAGAAATTCGAACTCGAGCCGCGAAAAGCGGAAGCCGCCCGAGAAGAAGCTCGTGCTGTCGCGTACCCACGCGCTGCCGTTCCAGGACGCGTTCAGCGTGAACCAGATGGAGCTCGTGTCGGCGTAGACACGAAGGCGCGCCCCAGTTCCGCCGACGCCGACCGCCTCCCAGAGAAGCGCACGACTGCCGCCGAAGTTGGGCTGTCGGATAGCGCGATGCTGGCCGGCGCTCGTCTCGTTGCCGCGGAAGTGATCGCCCTCGAAGGCGTCGAGGATCTCCGCGAGCGCGGCCTCGACGTTGGCGGCGTCCAGGTTGCCGCCCGAGTCCGCCACGGAGATGGCCGAGGCCGCATGCGCGCCGGGCGTCTGCGTGATGTGGGCGTTGATGAAGCCGAGAAGCGCCGCGAGCTGGCTGTCCGCAGTACCAGCCGCGAGTGCGTTCGGGCTCCCGGCGACCGCGTCAGCGCCGATCCGAATGGCACCGGCCGTGCCCGCTGCCTGCGAGCCGAGGTCCGTTACGATCTCCTGGAGCTGCGCCTGGACGCTCGTGCCAGAGATGTAGCTGTGGGCGATGGCTGCGATGGCGCTCGCGTTGTGAGCCCCGGCGACGGCGCCGACGTGATCGTTCAGCCACGCGAGGAGCTGCGAGAGCTGTCCGTCCACGTTGCCCGCCGGCAGCGCGTGCGGCGTGCCAGCAGCAGCATCTGCCCCGACCTTCTGCGCACCCGGGGTCCCCGTTGCGGTCGAGGAAAGGTCGTCGACCAGCTCGTGGATGGCTCCCTGGACGTTCGTCGCAGCGATGAACCCGTGTGCCGGGATATCGACGGCGCTCGCGCCGTGCCTTCGTGCGGTACCGGTGAAGTGGTCGGTGAGCTCGGCATCGATCTCATCGAGGGCCGACTGCACCGTGTCGACAGCGGGCTCGAGCGTCGTCCATGCGCCGGTCACGATCTGGACCGCATCGCCCTGGGCAAAGATGAATGCCTGCCGGCGCGACGTGTCGAT
>JAGQIY010000871.1 GCA_020430865.1 Myxococcales bacterium | reverse complement strand
GTCGAGCCCCGCGGTGGTCCCTCCCCGGGCGCGGCTCGCTCTCGTCCTGTCTGCGCGGGCGATCGCCGCGGGGTTCGCGAGCGGCCGCAGCTCCCCCCCCGCGATCGTCCCCTTCGTCGCCCGTCAGCGCCGCGACGAGCGATGGTGAGGCGTCCTCGACGACGTACCCAGGTAGGTCGAGGTCGTCCTCGACGACCTCGTCTTCGAGGTCATCCCGGTGCGTTCGCGCGCGCTGCTGTGTCGGGCGATTCCGTCGGGAATCGCCTCTCGAGTCTCGTTCGTCGCCACGAGGGCTCTGCTCGAGCTTCCGATCTCGGCGGCGCTCTTGCCTGGGCGCTGGCTCGGCTTGGGGCTCGCGCTCCTGCCTGGGTTCTTCCTTGGGCTCGCGCTCTCGCCTGGGCGCTCGTTCTTGCTTGGGCTCGCGCTCTCGCCTGGACGCTCGCTCTTGCTTGGGTTCGGGCTTGGGCCCGCGCCCTTGCCTGGGCGCAGGCTCTGCTTGGGGCTCGCGCTCTTGCCTGGGCTCGCGCTCCTGCCTGGGCTCGCGCTCCTGCCTGGGCTCACGCTCTTGCTTGGGCTCACGCTCTTGCCTGGGCTCGCGCTCTGGCTTCGTCGCTTGCGTGGCCTGGGGCTCTCGCTCGCGCGTGTCTGGGGCCGGGCGGCGCTCCGGGCGGGGCTTGCCGTTGCTCGACGGCTTGCTACGCGGCGCCGGCGTGGGCTTGGCGGCGCGTCGCGCCTGTGCGGCCTCGGTCTCGGCTTCCTCGCGGGGGCCGAGGTGATCTTGCAGCAGCATGCCCAGCACGACTTCTGCGCGATCGTGCGTGAGTAGACGGCGGGCGAGCGCGCGGTCGCGCTGGGTGACCTTGCGGCTCTCGGCCAGTCGGACGAGTCCCTCGACGAGGTCGAGCTCGGCGCGAGTTCGCTTCTCCGTCGCGCTGGGCAGGCTGCGCTCCACCGGAGTGATGCGATAGGTCAGCTTGAGCATGTACACGCCACCAATGTCTTGTGGTGTGATCATGCTGATCGCCGTCCCCGTACGTCCCGCACGCCCTGTCCGCCCGGTGCGGTGGACGTAGACCTCGGTCGACTCGGGGAAGTCGTAGTTGATGACGTGGGTCAGGTGCGAGATGTCGATGCCGCGCGCCGCGACGTCCGTTGCCACGAGGAAGCGTAGCCTGGACTCGCGTACGGCTGCCATGACGCGCTCTCGCTCTGACTGCGAGAGGTCGGCGTTCAGCCAGTCGGCGTCGTACCCCGCCTGCTTGAGCTGGTGAGCGACGCGCTTGGTCTGCTCCCGGGTGTTGCAGAAGATGATGGCGCTCTCGGGGTTCTCGGTCTCCACCACCTGCAGGAAATCGCCGAGCTTGTCCCCCGCCGCGAGGTAGGTGAAGTGCTGGATGGATAGCGCGCCGATCTCGTCGCCGCTCAGCGTGATGAAGCTGGGGTCGCGCAAGCGGTCTTCCGCCATTCGCACGACGTCCCGAGGCACCGTCGCGCTGAACAGCAGCGTGTGCAGCGTCTTCGGCAGCGCCTCCAGCACCTCGTTGATCTGCGGGAGGAAGCCCATCGAGAGCATCTCGTCGCTCTCGTCCAGCACGAGCACGCGGATCCGCGCGGGATCGAGTGTGCCCCGTCGCAGATGGTCGAGGACGCGCCCCGGCGTTCCGACGAGGATCTGCGCGCCACCCGCGATCTCGTCGATCTGGCGTTGCATCGGGGCGCCGCCGTAGATGCTGACGACCTTCAGCTCGCGATACTTGCTGAGCGCCGTGATCTCCTTGGCGACCTGGAGCGCCAGCTCCCGGGTCGGGCAGAGCACCATCGCCTGAACGGCGGAGACGTCCGGCTTGACCAGCCCATCCACGAGGGGCAGGCCGAAGGCAGCGGTCTTGCCAGTGCCGGTTCGAGCCTGGACCACCAGGTCTCTGCCCTTCTTGGCTGGCTCGTAGATGGCTCGTTGAACGGGGGTAGGGTTGACGTATCCGAGCTCATCGACGGCCTTGCGCACCTCGTTGGAGAGGCGCAGCACGTCGAAGGTCGGTTGAATTTCGGTATCGGTCTCAGGCACGGCGGCGCGGTGCTTATAGCGCTTTTCCACAGCCTTGCGGCCAAAAGCTGGTCTGCAGCAGCAGCCTGCCTGCGTCCGACTCCTCAGCGAGCGGGCTGCATGCTGCTGTCGAGGGCCTTGACCCGGCGGCGCAGGCCGGCCAGGTCGCCGGCTTCGTAGCGCACTGCGTGTTCTTCAGCGTAGCGCAGCCGATCGATGAGCTTCAGGGCGGTCAACGCCTGCTTGTCGCCCTGGCACAGCGCCTGAACGCTTTGACGTCGCTCCCAGGCGGGTCCCAGGCCTTGTCTGAAGCGCGTGACCGCCTCCCGCTCCCCGCCGGTCTCTTCCGCGGCGGCTCGCTGGGCGTTCCTCACCCCCGAAATCAAGTCCTGCAGCCCCGATCGACAGCTCGAGGCGGCGGCTCCCGGGGCAGGAAACCAAACAGTTGCGAGGATTTGCAGTGCGCAGACCAGGGTGAAGCCACCCACCAAGAGCCCGTACACGACGAGCGCGATCCGACGGCCCAGGCGTCGGCCGCGTTCACGTCGGGCATGCTCATCGGCTGACTCGACCACGCCCGCCACATAGCACAGCCAATGGCCCCGAAGGACTCTTCAGGCACGCTGCCGATTGACCCGCCGGGGGTGGCGGCCTAAGCTTTCACG
>JAGQIY010000870.1 GCA_020430865.1 Myxococcales bacterium | reverse complement strand
GTTTCCTCGGTGATACGCGAGGCGATCAGCTCGAGCCCTTGCGTGACGTACTGGCTGAGCTGGCGCACGAACGCGCCGCGCTGCGCCTCGCAGTGGGAGAAACCTTGGAAGTCTTCGGCTCCCCGCGGCGCGCCCGCGCGCTTGTGGCGTCTGTCGTTGGACCCGATGCTTCACGCCTCGCAGAGCTGCAAGGGGACCTTGCAAGACTCTTCAAGGCACAAGGCTTCGAGCCTGAGCGACGCGCTTACACGCCCCACATCACCTTGGCGCGGGTCAAGCCACCGGGGGACGTGCGACACTGGTTGGTTGAGAAAGCGCTGCACCTCCCCCCCGAAAAATTCCTTGGGGAAACACTGCGCTTCTACCGCTCGACGTTGACTCCCAGAGGTGGCGTGTACGACTTGCTGGCTGAAGTGCCCCTGGCGGGCTGAGCCTACAAAAAAGGCGAGCGGCACCAACCTGCATCAGCGAAGTTGGCGCCGCTCAAAAAGGGGTCGAGTGTCGATCAGTTGGGAGGCGCCGGCGTCGCGTGCTCCTGTGGCTCCACGCTCGCGCGCTTCACGTTGAACACCAGCTTGTCGTTACTCGGAGCCGCGTCGACCTCGATGACGTCACCCGGCATGAAGCGCCCGGCGAGCACCTCTTGAGCGAGCTCGTTCTCGAGGTAACGCTGGATTGCGCGCTTGAGTGGACGCGCACCAAACTGCGGATCCCAACCGGCTTGAGCCAGGAACTCCTTGCCACCCTCGGTGACGTGCAGGTGTAGCTCACGGTTCTTGAGCCGACGCTCGACGCGACTGAGCTGAATGTCGACGATGCGTGCCAGCTGGTCCCTGCCAAGCCGACGGTAGACCACCGTCTCGTCGAGTCGGTTGATGAACTCCGGACGGAAGAATTTCCGCAAGGATTCCATCGCGGCGCGCTTCATCAGCTCGAGCTAGTCGTCGTCCTCGAGATCGCGCCGTTCCTCCACCGCGGCTAGCTCGTGAGAGCCCACGTTGGAGGTGAGGATGATCACGGTGTTCTTGAAGTCGACGGTGCGGCCCTGGCTGTCCGTGAGGCGACCGTCGTCGAGCAGCTGGAGCAGTGTGTTGAACACGTCGGGGTGCGCCTTCTCCACTTCGTCGAAGAGCACGACGCTGTAGGGCCGGCGGCGCACGGGCTCCGTGAGCTGCCCCCCTTCATCGTGTCCGATGTAGCCAGGCGGCGCGCCGATCAAGCGGCTCACGCTGTGGCGCTCCATGTACTCGCTCATGTCGATGCGGATCATCGCGCGCTCGTCGTCGAACAAGAACTCAGCCAGCGCGCGCGCCGTCTCCGTCTTGCCGACGCCCGTCGGACCGAGGAACAAGAAGGAGCCGATCGGCCGTTGCTCGTCACCAAGACCAGCGCGTGAACGCCGGACTGCGTTGGCCACCGCGACGAGCGCATCGTCTTGTCCAACGACGCGGACACGCAGGTTCTCCTCCATGTGGAGCAGCTTCTGCATCTCGCTCTCGAGCATCTTGCTGACGGGGACACCGGTCCACTTGGAGACGATGCCGGCGATGTCTTCGTCGGTGACCTCCTCCTTGAGGAACGATTGCCCTTGCTGGATGCGCTGCAGTTCGCTCCGCGCCTCCTGAGCCTTGCGCTCGAGGGAGGGGATCTTGCCGTACTGGATCTCGGCGGCCTTGCCGAGATCACCCGCGCGACGCGCGTGCTCTTCTTCCGTACGGAACTCTTCGATCTCGCGGGTGGCGTCACGCACCTGCTCGATGATCTCCTTCTCCTTGAGCCACTGCGCCTTGGCGGCGTCGCGCTCCGAGGTGAGATCAGCGACTTC
>JAGQIY010000869.1 GCA_020430865.1 Myxococcales bacterium | reverse complement strand
TGGGGCACGTCGACGCGCTCGAGGCGTGCCGGCGCTTGAGCACCGGGTGGGATCACCCGGTGCGTGTCATCGTGACCAGTCGCACGCCCTCGGACTCTCAGCGCGCCGCGTATCTGCGGGCAGGCGCCCAGGGCTATCTGCCATCCCCGGTCGAGCCCAACGACCTGCTCAAGCTCCTGGGCTTGATTGAAGACATCGCCGCGCGGCAATGATTACTCGGTCTCGGGCAGCGCTTCGTCACCCAGGCTGTTGATGTCGACCCGCTTGGCGAAGGAGCGCAGCACAGCACGCTCCTCGACGAGTTCGTTGCCCTCTTGGGTCATGATGTCCAATCGCACGATCCCGACATCGGGACAGTACAGCGTCGTGACCCGACTCTGAGCTTCGGCGCCGCCCGCGTCTTCCTGCGTCTCGAGGCAGCCCCTGAAGCTTCCCGCTGGCGTTTCGATGGGGACGTCCGTGCGGGTGATGCGCACGCGGCCGTTCTTGCCGGGGAACTCTGCGCCGACCTGGAGGGGCGCCTTCAGCACCCAGCCGCCCCCGATGTCGCGCACGCCATCGGACGCGAGCTCGAGGTGGGTGACGCGGCTCCCGACCTTCAAGTCCACGCGCTGGTCACGCACGTGGTCCACCTGGATCCATAGATTGCCGATGCGCCGCCCGTCGCTGTAGGTGTCGTAGGTGTAGACGAAGTCATTCGGTAACGGCAGGAACCTGGCGACCGCCGTCTCCGCGATGCTTGCCTTCGGCGGGGCGGAGGGAGGCGGCTCGCTGTCTCCACACGCCGCGACCAAGAGCCCCAGTGCGAAGGTCGCTGCACATTTCCTTGCGGATATCCGTGCCGCCAACAGCGGCAGCCCGGCGCTGAGGAGCGGCGGCTCAGTGGGCGTGGGCACCGTGGCTCGCATACGCGTACCAGACTAGCGCACCGAGCAAGAGCGTTGTCGCCAGAAGCAGGTACTTGAGCAGCGGATCGGGGTCGATGCGGCGGCGCAACTCCCGCGCCGCGCTCCGCACCTCGGGACTCTTGCCGTGCTCGATCAGCGTCGGCGCCAGCTCCCGCACCGCGTGATAGTTCCCCGACTCGAAGGCCGCGATGAGTCGCTCGAGCTCGGCATCCTGCGGAAAATCCAGCAGAAAGCGTGGGCGCTCGCGGCCCTTCTCGTCCAGCTCGGCGCGCTTGAACCCGGCCTTGCTCCGGCCTTGCTTGCGCTTCTTGCGGCGCCGCTTGGGGCTTCGGTCAGCCGCCTCGGCCGCTGCGCCCTCTTCCGAGGCATCGCTCATGGCGCGCACCGTACATCGAGCCCGACACTCAGTCGATGGAATCGACCCGCTGCAGACCTTTGCGACTCACCACCACCCGCAGGCGGTGCCAAGCCGAGGTCTCGTCGGCGTAGCGCAGGCGGTAGACGACGGCGATGTTGTAGACCCTTGGCGCCTTGTAGCTCCGAATGCTCTGGGTCTCGCGATCCGCGACCACCACGGTCTGCTTGGGGTCGTCGGTGTGAGCGAGCCAGCGATGGAGGTCGAGGCGGAAGATCTCGGCCAGGCCATCGAAGTCAGGGCCCAGCTCGGCCAGCCGCTCGTTGTCGAGGACGAATGACTTCTTGTGGCAGAGCACGGTCTCCGGACGCGCCACCTCTTCGATGGAGTGGACTCGAGTGCGCCGCCTCGCAGCAAGGACTTCGGGCTGCACGTCGTGGAATGGCACGAACCCCGAGTGCTCATCCACGATGGCGATGCGCTTGCCCGTCTTGTCCGTGATGTCCCAGCGTCGGTCTGGAAAGTGGCGGGCCACCACGTTGCTGAAGGCCTCTTGCAGGATCGCCTTGAGCCGATCTTTCACGGCATAGGCGATCACCGCCGCAAACAGCCAAGGGGTCATGCTTTCGGTCGGAGCGACGCCGTTCCACAGCGCTGCGCCGACCGCGAACGCCATCGCTGCGCTGGCCGCGATGGCGTACAGGGCATGGCGAATCCAGCGACCCGGCTCCCGGATCCGGGTCTGCAGCCAGAGCACGCTCGACGTGAAGCGCTTCAACACGTGGCGCTGGAACTCGAAGTGCTCGACGCGCTCAGGGCGCAGGGAGCCCGAGAGCTCGAGCTCCAGGCCGCAGTCCTCGCGGGACCGCACCGCCGCGAGCGCCGCCCCGGTCAGCGCCTCGACCAGCTCGCGCGGGGCACCTGCGCGCTTCAGCTTGCGCGCCACACGACCGAAGAATGCCTCGAACATCAACGAGATCTCTGCCTTGACCCAGTCCGCGGCGGTGAGCGTGGTGTCGTCCACATCGGCGCGCTCGCCAAGCTCGTGAGCGATGGTGCCGATCAGCTCCTCGAGAACCCTCGGACCGACCTCCATGGCTCTGCGAACCTGCATCTCGAGGCTACGGGGGAGGGTCCAGTGGGTGCCTGGCTTCGGCATCACCCCGGAGCTCTCGCCCTTTCCTTTCCGTCTCCGCGCGAACTCCCGCTGGCTGCTCTCCAGCTCGACGACGATGTGTCGCTCCGCGTTCGCGAGGGCGTCGCGCAGCAGGCAGGACACGAGTCTGAGACCATCCAGGGCTTCAGCGCCGTCGGCGCGGAGCGAGGTGCGTAGTCGAGCCAGCGGTTCACCGAGCAGATCACGCAACGGCTCCTCCCGCGGAGCCAGGCGCACGTAGGACTTCAGATCCGCGTAGATGTCGTCCTGGCGGTAGGTCTGACTATCCAGACGGAAGCTGTCTGGGACGAAGAAGTAGACCTCCCACTCGAAGCGTTCGAAGAGCCTGAAGCGGTCCTGGAGGTTGCGGGCCCGATAGACGAGGGAGCACTGGAGGTGCGTGCGATCGTGGATGCTCCAGCGCGCGTTGTGCGGGGCTCGTGGCGCCTCGGACTTTGCGCCCGGGGGTCTCAGGGAGAAGGGCGGCGCGTCGTGCTTCGCCTCTTCGGTCAGCTCCCCAAGCTCTCCCACGGCGGGCTCGGCGTGCCCGTGGGCCCGCCGATGTTCGCCAGCGGACACTCTCGAAGTCGTCGCACGGGAGCTGGCGCGCGACAGGTTGGACATCCCGTTACCATACCGTCACGATTACGTTGCGCAACTGCCACCGTGCGCGACGCGCCCAGAGGTCGGGGTCAGGCGAGCTTCAGAACTGGAAGTAGACGAACGGGACCGCCTGAGCGCTCACCATCTCGCGTACCCAGAGCAAGAGGGCGAGCAGGATCACCCCCTGAGTGAAGGCTGGCGCTCGCTTGAAGGTCTCCCGAGCCCACACGAACAGCGGTTCTGGCACGTAGTGACTGCAAAGCCCCAGCCCCAGCACCCCCAGCACCTTCGCTGGCAGGTTCGGGTGGAAGTGGGTGAGCTGGCCGAGCTGAGAGAACATCAGCCAGGCCTTCTGGAAGCTATCCGCGCGGAAAAATACCCAGCAGGCGCAGACGAAGTGGAACGTGATCAGTACGCCGAGCAGGGTGCCCCACCAGGTGCGAGGCGGGCTCCACCCCTTGCCTGGCAGGCGTCGCTGGGACGCGCCCTCCTCCCAGACCCAGAACGCGTGGCGCTCACGTTCGCGCTCCACGCGCGCCCGCTGGAAGCGGGTGGAGTGCCACCGACGGTGCACGGCAAGGGCGCTGCCATGCAGGCCGCCCCAGACCACGAAGGTCCAGGCGGCACCGTGCCAGAGCCCTCCCAGCAACATGGTGAGCATCAGGTTGACGTAGGTTCGCGCCTCGCCCTTCCGGTTTCCGCCCAGAGGGATGTACAGGTAGTCGCGCAGCCAGGTGGAGAGCGAGATGTGCCAGCGCCGCCAGAAGTCCTGAATGTCTGGCGCCTTGTAGGGCGAGTCGAAGTTGAGGGGAAAACGCACACCGAGCAGCAGCGCCGAGCCGATCGCCATGTCGGTGTAGCCCGAGAAGTCGCAGTAGATCTGCACCGCGTAGCCAAGCACGCCCGCGTAGCACTCGAGGCTCGAGTAGTGCATCGGAGCGTCGAAGACGCGGTCCACCAGGTTCAGCGCCAGGTAGTCCCCGATGCAGACCTTCTTCACCAGACCGACGCCGATGAGGAACAGGCCCTCGGCGCCTTCCCGCGAGCTCCAGCGTGGCTGCTTCGCGAGCTGCGGCAATAGATCCCGGGGCCGAACGATGGGGCCCGCGACCAGGTGCGGGAAGAAGGCCACGAAGGCCAGGTACTCGAGGTAGCTCTTCTGAGGCTCGATGTCGCCTCGATACACGTCGATGACGTAGCTCATCGACTCGAAGGTGAAGAAGCTGATCCCCACTGGCAGCGCGATGCGCAGGGCGATCTCCGGCGGGTGCATCCCCAGGGATTCGAGCACCGCGCGGGCGGTGTCGACACCGAAGTTGAAGTACTTGAAAACGCCGAGCACGCCGAGGTTGACCACCGCCGTGATGACCAGCCAACGCTTCTTCTTGGCGTGATCCTGCTCGTTGTGAATCGCGTGGCCCAGCAGCCAGTCGATCGAGGACGAGAGGAAGATCAGGGGCAGGAAACGCCAATCCCAGTGCGCGTAGAAGACGTAGCTCGCGAGGAGCACGAAGATCAGCCGCAGCTTCCTCGCGCGCACCAGCAGCAGCAGCAGGCAGAACCCCACCACCGCCAGGATGACGCTGCTCACGATTCCGTGGGGTAATGGTACCTTGAGCGCCGACAGGCCCAGCCCCAGTGGATCGCGTCCAGCGTGGCGGAAGCTGAGCCAGCCGAGCGCGATGAAGTTCACTGCGACCGCCGCGAGCGCCGCTGGCAGCGGCGGGGTCTCCCCCGTGTGTTTCTGGTGGCAGAGCCTGAGGGAGAGCAACCCGGAGACGGCCGTGATGCCCGCGTTGGTGAGCGTCCAAGGCAGGCTCAGCACGTACCCGAGCAGCAAGAACCAGGGCAGCATGAGCGCCCAGCGGCGGCGCGCGAGCACCCACGACACGACGAAGACGAAGGCGAAGAATCTGGCGTAGTCGAGGGTGTTGAAGAGCACGAGTCTGACCGTCGTGGGCGCGAAACCAGACGACGGGCGTAGAGGACAAAGGTCTCGGCGCCAACCCTTTCGCGCGCCTCGTGTCGCGAGGTTTCTCTCCCTGGCCGTGAAATAATCAGCCCCTCACCCCCGAACCCTTGGATAAGCCCGGGTTCGTCGACCTGGGTGCCAGCATCCGACCGCGTGTTCCTGGCCCTAAACACAACTTCACACTGGCTTGGTTGACGGCACCCGGATTGGGGCCAACGCTTCCCCCTGCAGCATGATTGGTCGGTTTCTCCTGGGTTTGATCAAGGGCGTCGTGGTCGGCGCGGTGGTCGCCGTCGTCTTGGTCAAAGGTCTCGGGATCGTCACCTGGGGTGCCGTCGTCGCTTACGTCGCAGCGGTCGTGACCGGGCTCCTCACCGCGTTGGTGAGTGGGAAGGCGATCTGGGTGCGCGACGCGGGTGTGGAGAACGCGATCAAGGCGGTGGCCGGCGTGCTGATCGCGGTGGTCGGGATGTACGGGGTGCGGCGCTGGCTGCCCTACTCAGTGGACCTGTCGCTGCTCCAGGCGGGCAGCGGAAGGCTCGGGGATCTGCCCGCCGCCGCCTTGCCCTTGGTGGGCACGCTGCTCGCGCTGATGTTCGAGATCGACAACACGGGAGAGTCGGCGAAGGAGGCGGGTCGCGCGCAGTCGAAGCAGCGCATCGCCGAGTCGAAGCGTGTCGAGGAACTGGACGTCGCCGAGTCCGAGCTAGCCACGCATAGCTCGCCGCGTCGTCGCGCGCGCCACTGAAGCCGCGCTTCCCGGACGAACCCTCGATCGCCGAGCGGGAATAGGGTGCGGCGGACCGGCTGCCAAGTATGCTGCGCTCCCGCGCCACCTCGATCATGCCGCCCTCTCGCATCTTGCTCGTCGTCGCCACGCTGGGTGGCATTGCGCTGATGGTGCGCTCGCTCTGGGGGGAGCCGATCCCGCTGGAGTATGCCGTCGCCGCCTTGCTGGCCTACGTTGCCCTGGCCACGGCGGGCGTGCTGATCCCACAGCTCGAGATGTTCGGTGACGTGCTGTGGCGCGGGGAGGCCGATCAGGGAGTCGCGCTGACCTTCGATGATGGGCCTCACCCCGAACACACGCCCAGGATCCTGGATATCCTCGAGGAAAAAAACGTCCGAGCGACCTTCTTCGTGGTCGGGCGGAAGGTGCGGCTGTTCCCCGAACTGGTGAAGCAGATCGCCGAGCGCGGCCATGGTCTGGGCCTGCACGGCTACCAGCATGACCGGCTATTTTCCTGGAAGACCCCCAGGTACGTCGAGGAGGACATCCAGCGCACGCAGACGGCGATCGAGGAGGCGTGCGGAGTGCGCCCCACGCTATTTCGTCCGCCGATCGGCCACGTGTCGACCCGTGTGGCGGCGGGGGCGAAGGAGGCGGGGGTCACCCTGGTCGCCTGGAGCGCCAAGGGCCGCGATGGCCTGAAGGGCGCCGATCCAGATCGGGTCCTCGCGCGCCTCGTTGATGGACTCAAGCCTGGCGCGATTCTGTTGCTGCACGACGCCGCAGAGCGCGACGACTTCGTTCCGGTGTCCATCGAGGTCCTGCCGCGCTTGCTCCAGGCGATCCAGGATCGAGAGCTGACGGTCGTGCCGCTGGAAAATTTCCTCGAGGAAGTGGATGTTTAGGGGGTGAGGGCGTCACAGCTCCCGCCGCGGTGGGAGCACGGCGTTGGCCATCAAGAGGCCACCCACCAACGTGGCGGCCACCAGAAACATGCGGAAGACGCCCTCGGTCCCCGTGAGCACGTCACGCTCCAGGAAGGAGTTCAGGCTCCGAAAGCCGATCGAGCCGGGCACGAGCAGCATGATGCCAGGCACCAGCGTGATGCTGGCCGGTCGCTTGAGCTGGCGCGCGAGCCAGTTGGAGATCCCCGCCACCACGAAGGCTCCCGCGAAGGCGCCCAGCTCGGGCCCGAGCAGGTGAGCGCCGGCGCGAGCGCCGAGGAATCCCAGGACGCTGGTCAGCGCGATCAGTGGGATGTCTCGACGTCTGGCGCGAAACAAGACGCCGAACGCGAGCGGCGTGACGGCGAGCGCGACGAACTCCACCACTGCCGGGAGCTCGGCGCTCCGCGCTGGCAGGGTGGTGGGCCCGAGCAGCCTCTGAACCAGCTCGCGTCCGAGCCCCACGCCGAGCCCCATCTGCAAGAACGTCACCAGAGCTGCGGCGAAGCGCGCCGTGCCGCTCATCAAGTGCGCCGTCGCCAGCTCGCTCATGGCCACCGTCAACGTCAGGCCCGGCACCAGCACGATCAGCGCGCTGACCGTGATCACGCTGGGGCTGAGCGGGAGGTAGTGTCCCAGGGCTAGCGCCAGCGCGGCCGCGAGGCAGCTGGCCAGCGCAGGATAGATGCGGCGGGTCGCTGCGGCGCGGTCCATCCACAGCGTCAGCGCGCCAAGGCAGAGGCCGAGCGCCGCAGAGAACGCCACGTCGAGCGCGTTGCCTCGAAAGAAGCAGGCTGCGCCCGCGGAGCTGACGCCAAAGGCGACGGGGGCGAGCCAGGCGGGGTAGGGATGCGGGGCGCTGGCCACCAGATCCAGGTGCTCGAAGCCTTGTCGCAGGGAAACGTTGCCCTTGCCGATCGAGTCGATGAGTGCGTCCAGCTCCACCAGGCGACTGAGGTTCACCTCGCCTGGCTCGACACGCACCATGTGGGTCTGCGCGACACGGTCGTCACCGACCGCGATGAACAGGGACGTTGGCGTCGAGAACAGCTGCGCTCTCAGGCCGAGCCGGGCGGCGCACCCGCCCAGCGCTTCTTCCAGGCGCATCGCCGACGTACCCTGGGCGTGCAAGACCCGGCCGAGTCGCATCAGGAACGCGCTCGCGTCCTGGAGATAGGCCACGTCTGCGTCGTTCAGGGTGCCTGTGGGCAGCGAGTTCTTCAGCTCACTCGAGAGCTCGGAGAGGTCGAGCTGACTGGGTAACTGGAGGCCGATGCTGGGGCGTGAGGCTGGCGCGATCGAGTGCCTTGAAGAGTCAGTCATGGGCGACGATGGGCAGCTCCACGACGAAGCGCGCACCGTCCTCGTATTCCGGGTCCAGATCGATGTGGCCGCCAGCGGCTTCCACCAATCCACGACACACCGAGAGGCCGAGGCCGGTGCCCTTGCCCACCTCCTTGGTGGTGACGAATGGCTCGAAGAGTTGGTCCCGCACCTTCGGTGACACGCCGGGGCCATCGTCTGCGACGCTCAGGCGGACGCCTCGGGGGCTGGGCTCGGCGCGCACTACCACGCGGCCTCCGGCTCCGCACGCGTCCGCGGCGTTCAGCACCAGGTTCAGCAGCACCTGCACCAGCTGCTCACGACTCATGCGCACCGGCGCCAGGTCCGGGAACACGTCGACCTCCAGCGCGATCTCGCGCAGCGCCTTCTGCGGGGTCACCAGCGTGACGGTGTCGTGGACTGCCGTCTCCACGTCCCCACCGTCCGGGTTCTCGTCCTGACTTGGTCGAGCGAACTGCAGCAAGTCTCGCAGGATGGCGTGTATGCGCTCGGTCTCCTTGCGCATGCGAAGCAGGAAGTCCTTCTGTTCGGCTTCGTCGAGCCCACCCTCGATCAGCAGATCCTCGAGACCGATCAAGGCAGCTATGGGGTTGCCGATCTCGTGGGCCAACCCCGCGGCCAATCGGCCAACGCTGGCGAGTCGCTCCGAGCGCACCAGATGGGCTTGCGCTGCTTCCAGCTCCCGCGTCGCCCGCTCCACCTCGTCGACCTTGCGGCGCAACGCCTCTTCCTCCGCGAGCAAGTGCTCCGTCATTTGCCGCAAGGAAATGCCCAGCTGCGTCAGCTCACGGGCGCCAGAGCGCGGCAGCTCCAGCTTTCGCGCTCCCTGGGCGACCCTGCTCGCTGCGCGGCCCAGGCTGTCCAGTGGGCGGACGATCCAGCGGGTGAGCACGAAGTAGCTCAGCAGCAGCAACGCGAAGGCGATCACTGAGGTGTAGAGCGCGAACAAGCGCAGCAGCGGCGCGACACGCGCGGCGTCGTCGTCGGTGCGCAGCACGGCGGCGACGGCCCCGTGACTGTCCGGGACGACGACGGCGATCCCTGGACCGTAGTTCGTGCGCGCCGAGAAGACGCGCTCGCTCCCTGGGACGACGCTCGTTGGCAGCTCGTCCACCGCGATCGGCTCGCCGACGCGCGCGATCGCTTTTCCCTGGGGACCATACACACCGATCGCTTCGAGCCCGCTGGCGCCGATCTCCGAGTGGAGCAGCTCCATGAGTTCTGCGTGGGTGCGTCGTCCGCGCGCCTCGGCGACGTGTCCGGCGACGGCGCGTCCGAGCGACCTCGCCGAGGCGTATCGAACCTCTTGCAGCGTGACCCGGGTGTAGGTCGAGACCGCGAAGTAGAGCGGCAAGAGCCCGAGCAGGAGCAATCCGCCCAGGAGCAGCAGCAGCTGCAGTCGAAGCCCCGGCTTCACGTCGGCCATTCTGTCAGGGCCTGACCGCGCTGGCGATCGGTGCCGAACGAATCAGCTCTTGAACGAGCGCTTGACCTCCTCGTTCATGAGCATGACGAGCATCCAGATGCCGATGGGCAGTCCAAACCAGCAGCAGGGGCCGATGCACGGCAGCATGCCGACGATCGTTCCGCCCACGGACATCCCCCAGCCTTCGCCCTTGCGTGCCTTCGTCATGGCGAAGATCACGAAGCCACCGGTGGCGAGGCCGAGCAGGTTGAACACGATGCCCATCACGCCAGACATCATGTTCGCCATGCCCTCGTCACCACCGGCCATCGCGCCCATGCCGGTGCCGAGGAGGTTCATGATCAGGCTGAGCACGCCGAAGGCCATGCCGATCCCCATCGCGATCATCATGAAGATCGCGGGCAGGTTCACCTTCTCTATCGCCCCGCCTCCGCCGCCGGGAGGCGGGCCATACGCCCCGGGAGGGCCATAGGGGTTTCCTCCAGGGGGACCCCCGGGAGGGCCTCCCGGAGCGCCGAAGCCACCGCCGGGCGGAGGACCATAGGGAGGAGGGTTACCGTACGGATTATTCTGCATTGAGCCTCGAAGACCGAGGCTATCCGACCGACCGCCTCGAGCCAACACCGAAGCGGCTTCGATAAGTCGCCTACTCGAGCCCCAGCACCTCTGCGCGCGCCTCGAGACAGGCTCGGGATCCTGCGCGAAACCTGCGACATGCGCTGGGGCGTTGCTGATGCATCGCACAGCGCACGCTGAGGCCAAGCTCGCCTTCCAGAGCGACGCAGCGCACGCCTGGGGTGTTTGGCCTCGACCAGCGCGGCACGCGCTCGAGTTCGCTCGAGCTTCCTCGAGGATCGCGCAGGGGGCGATGAGCCTCTTCCCCGTCGCAACTGGGCACTGGATCGCTGATGGTCGCTAGCTCCTCGTCGATCACTTGGAGCGCGAAGCGCGGCGGCAAGCGCGCTCGCTCGGCGGGAGGGACGTGGACGTAGGTGGACCAGTCGCTGCGGGGCGCGCAGCACGCGCCACAGCGGGTGCAGTCCAGCTCGAAGCTCGTCTGACTCACGCCGCGAGCTTGAGCCAGGCTCGCAGAAGCTGGGACGCCTTTTTCGCTTGCCATGCGCGGCGCCTCGGCTAGAACTTGAGCGCGCTCAAAATTGAGCAGGCTCAAGTTCTTGGTGCACGAAGCGTGGAAAAGGCCAGTTCACTGCGGGAACAGAAGAAGCTCGCCAAGCTGGAGGCGATCCAGCGAGCCGCGCGGGAGCTGTTTCGGCGCCAGGGCTACGCGGGGACGACCACCCGCGAGATCGCGGAGCGCGCGGGGATCGGCGTCGGCACCCTGTTCGTCTACTTCCCCGAGAAGATCGATCTGTTGTTCTACGTCTTCTCCCAGGACTTGGAGCGGGTCGCCTCCGAGGCTCTGGACAGTATCCCTGAGGAACTGAGCCTGGTGGATGGCTTGCTGCACGTGTTCGCGGCGATCTTCGAGCTCTACGACGAGGACCACGAGCTCAGCCGCACCTTCCTCAAGGAGTACCAGTTCGGTACAGGCAAGGTCCGCGACGCGTTCAACGAGGTGACCTTCGGTATCGTCGGCCGATTCGGCGCGCTCGTGCGGAGAGCTCGCGCGCGAGGAGAGCCACTGCGAGAGATCGAGGATTTCCAGGCGGGATACCAATTCTTCGCGCTGTACGCGTTCGCGCTGCAGCTCTGGTTGAGTCGCGCCCTGGCTGATCGAGAGACGGCGTTGCTTCAGCTGCGCATGAGCCTGGACCTCGCCGTCGAGGGAATGAAGGAGTCAGGCGAGTCTGCGATTCGCTGACGGATCGATTCAGGCTCGCTCGTCTCGACGACTCCCCGAGGGGGCTGAAGCGAATCACCAGGACAGGAGTGATGGCGTGAAAGACGGGAAAATAGAGGCTCTGGCGCGTGGCTTCAAGGACCGCACGCTGGTCACGGCGCGCATGGCCTCGAAGCTCGGTGTGCGATACGTGAAGCGCAGCCTCGGCTCAGAGGGGTCGCTGGAGGCGACTCCGAAGCAGCTCGAGATGGCGCGCAAGCTCGTGCGGGACATGAGCAGCATGAAGGGTCTGATCATGAAATTCGGGCAGATGGCCAGCTACATGCCCGGCGCGCTGCCTCCCGACGCCCAGCGAATCCTTGCGGAACTGCAAGCCGAGAGCACGGCGCTGAGTTACGAGCGCGTGAGGCAGCTCGTGGAGGCGGAGCTCGGACGTCCGATCGACTCCGCGTTCGATGACTTCGAGCCCGAGCCGTTCGCTGCGGCCTCCATCGGGCAGGTACACCGAGCACGCTTCGCTGGTCGGGAGGTCGCGGTCAAGGTGCAGTATCCAGAGATCGAAGAGGCGTTGAAGAGCGACCTGAAGACCGTCGGCTTCGCCACCACGCTCTCGACCCTGGGCATGCCGATCGATGGTAGGGCGCTGATCGCGGAGCTGTCCGAGCGCCTGATGGAGGAATGCGACTATCGCGCCGAGGCAGACAACCAGCGCTTCTTCGGCCGGCTGCTCGAGGGGTACTCCGGCGTGCATGTGCCCGAGGTGGTCAGCGAGCGCACGACCAAGCGCGTGCTCACGACCCGGCTCGTCGATGGTCAGCGGTTCTATCCCTTCTGCGACCAGGCGCCTCGAGCGCTGAAGGATCGCGCGGCGCAGGCAATCTTTCGCGTGTCGTTCGACTGCATCTTTCGCCACGCGACGTACAACGCCGACCCGCATCCTGGCAACTACCTGTTCGGTAACGACGGGCAGGTCACCTTCCTCGACTATGGCTGCGTCCGTCGGTTCGACCCGCAGATGATTGCCGCATGGAAACGTGTTGCGCTGAGCGTCCTGGACGATCGGCGCGCGGACTTCGAGCGCTACTTCCCGGACCTCGGGATGGTACCCAAGCCCAGGCGCTTCGACTGGGACCACCAGTGGGCCGTGATGCGCTACCTGTACACGCCCTTCCTGCAGCGAGCGCCGTACTTCACCTACACCCATGAGTACGTGCAGCAGAGCTACGCGCTGTTGCTGTTCGATAATCCGAACAAGCTCAAGACCGCGATGCCCCCCGAGTGGCTGTTCTTGAATCGTCTGCAGTGGGGGCTGAACTCCGTGCTCGCGTATCTGGATGCCACCGGCCCTTGGCCAGAGATCTGGCGAGCTGCCGTCGAGTCCCCGACCCCCGGGGCCTGACGCGCGAACGTCACGCCTGCCGCGCCCCGCAGGACGGTGGAGGCGTGCTATCCAGTGCGGCGAGTCCGTGAATCGCTCTGCAGCTCGACACCCCTTGCCCCTCGTTGGCCACGCGAAGTGTCCTGCAGAGCACGATGGAGGCAGGACATGAACGCCGCCGACCGCCAGAGCCGCGGAGTGCTGGCGGTGTTGCTGGCGGCGACTGGCTTCAGCTGGGGCTTCGTGCTCGCCAAGGCCATCGGGCTGCCGCCGCCGACCATCGCTGTCTGGCGCATGGCGATCGGCGGCACGGCGCTCAGCCTGGTCGCGCTGACCCGACACATCCCTTGGCCCAAGCAGTGGGCTGGCGTCTTGCTGGCTGGGCTGTGTTTCGGAATCCACCAGCTGCTCTACATCACGGCTTCTCAGAAGACGAACATCGCGATCGTGGCCCTGGTTTCCGCGCTTCAACCCGTGGTGGTCGCGCTGGTCAGTCACCGTGCGGTCGGGGAGATCGTGCCGCGACGGGTGCTCGGTTTCTGCGTGGTGGCCGTGCTGGGGGTCGCGGTGGTGGTGCTGAGCAGCCTGAAGTCACGAGAGCATGACTACTTGGGCGATCTGCTGAGCCTGCTCAACCTGCTCGCGGTCAGCGCCTATCTTCTGTTTGGCAAGCGAGCGCGACTCGAGGGGGCGCCCACGCTGACGCTGACGGCGTCGGTGTTCTTCATCGGGCTCTGCGTCGCCCTGCCGTTCGTGTCGACGGTGACCGCGCGCAGCCCGCAGGCCTCCAAGCAGTGGTTTCTGCTGGCGATCCTGGCGCTGGGCCCAGGCAACGGACACTTGCTGGTCAACTGGGCCCATGGTCGGGTGAGCGCCGCGCTGGTCGCCATCGTGCTCACGGCGGTGCCCTTGCTGGCGAGTGTCTGGGCAGCTCTGATCCTGGGGGAGAGCTACGGCATCGGGCACGTCATCGGCACCCTGATCGTGGTGGTCGCCGTCGAGGGGGCGCGGCGCGCCGAGGCGAGCGCAGCAGAGCGGCGGTCGTCGGAGGCTAGCGCTCGTACCCTCAGTGGGTAGCGACCCGCGGCTCTGCTCGGGACTCGCTCTGTGTGAGGCGTCGTCTGAGCTCGGCGAGCTTGGCGTCGCGGAGGCTCAGGTGCTGCGAGTCGCCGTGAACGCCCAGCTCGTCCAGCAGCGGTTGATAGTCGAAGAACCGAGCCCGCTCGAGCGCCGGCTCGGCGATGTCCCACAGCGGGACCCGGAGAGCTTTTTCCGCGCGGTGAATCAGCTCCTGCGCCGTCCAGAGCTCGGGGCCCTCCGCGGCGTAGCTGGCCAGGGCGCGCATGAGCTCGTCGAGGCTCCTGCCTGCCTTGGCGAGGCGAAGTTCCCAGGCGAGCGCGATGGCGGCGCCCGACCAGTACACTCGCCAGTAGCTGTGGTGTTCGTGCATCAGCTCGCTCTCACGCTGGAGCGGGAGCTCTCCAGCCACTCGGCTGCCGCGCTCGAAACCATCGACCAGCTCCCTCCACACCTGCCGGTCGCTGAGCGCGCCTGCGCGCCCACGCAGGATCGCGGTGTAGTACGTCGTGATGCCTTCGCTGAACCAGGCGTCCTCCAAGCGGATGTACGGCATCAGCAGGTGGAAGAGCTCGTGGGTGGCCGCCCAGTCGCTGTCGATGCTGCCCTTGGTCGCGCTGTCGCCCGCCCAGATCAGGCTGGAGAGTCCTCCGCCGTGGAAGGCGAAACCGAACGAGTCCGCTCGCTGGGGTTCGGGCGCCAGCACCACGAGCGCAGACAGGGCTGGGCTGCCCTGAAAGGGCTGGCTCGCCGCGCTCGCAGAGGCGCTCAGCCAGGGCAAGTACGCCTCGGGCATGGCGTCGCCGAGCGTCGCGATCTCCAGCTCGAAGGTTCCCGCCCGCAGTCGCTTCGGGTGCAGCGCGCCCAGCGCGCCCACGGATTTCCAGCGGTGCGCGTCGGGTGGCAAGAGGTAGTGGTCGCCCCGCCGAGGCCATGGAAAGCTAGCATTGATTCCGGGAGGCAATACAAAGCGCAGCGGGAGAACGCCGACCCGCTCTGGGTGCCACAGCCAGTAGTCTGCGCAGAGCAGCCAGTCTTCGTCGTACTGCTTCGTGCGAATGGGCGCTCCCACGCCGCGCAGCTTCGCGAGGGGCACCCGGTAGTCGATGCAGTCGCCGACCCCCGCCGTGGGTGGTAGCGCGAAGCCTCGTTGCGTTGCGCGCAGCTCGCTGGTCTCGCCGGCGTGCTCGAGCCGCACGTGGTCCACGAGGTGAGCCGGGGAGGCATCGTGCGGCAGCACCTGGGCGCCAGGGGGCTCCGCGAAGCACAGGCGAACCTCGACGGCATCTTCCCCCAGGGAAACGCGGTAGCCCGGTGTCGACCGCGCGACTGGCTCCGTCGCGGCACTCGCTTCCACCGAAGCGCTGCCGCCAGGTACGGTTTTGGGCGCAGCCCGTGGGGGGGAGGAGCGATCACAGCTCACCTCACCCCCAAATAAGAGGCAGACGATCAGCAGCTCACGGAATCGCCAGCGGGAACTCCTTGGAGCCCCAGACTTCGCCCTTGATGCCTGGTTGCGCGTCGTTTCCACCTTGTCCGCCGGGCCCGCCTTCTCCCGGCGTGCCGCGATCGATGATGACATCCTCGCCCTCGCTGACAACCGACTTGCCGATCAACGCGATCGCGATGGACACACCGCCGTTCCCGCCAGCGCCACCGCCGCCGTCGCCGCCGTCACCGCCGTCGCCGCCAGCCGCACCGCCCGCGGAGCTGTAGTTGATCAGGCCGCACTTCTGCGAGTTGCCGTCGTCGCCGCCTGCGCCCATCGCGCCCATGCCTCCGCTCAGGCCATCGCCACCTCGACCGCCCTTGCCGGCGAGCCCGCCCGAGACGTAGGTGTGGTCCAGGCTCAGGCCGGATTCGATGAGAACGATGCCAAAGGCGCCGCCGCCGATGCCCCCGGCCTCTCCGCCTCCGCCTCCGCAGCCGCCATCGCCGCCCTTGCCGCCCGGACCACCGAGCAACGTGCCGCAGCCACCGCACGCACGGAAGCGCTTGGTGCCACCGGCACCACCCCCACCACCTCCGGTGCCGTGCTTTCCGCGCTCACCCGCGCCGCCTGGGCTGCCCTGCCAGTCGCCGCCCGCGCTGAACACGCCCAGTCCATCCATCGAAATTCCACCAGGCAATCCGTTGGCGCCGTCGCCGCCGTCGTCACCGGTCTTGCCGCCGCTGACGCCATCGCTGCCAGTGAGCGGGCAGGCGTTGGGGCAGTTGTCGGAGCCGTCGGGGCCCCCCGCGCCACCGCTCGTCGGATCCCCGTCGGCGTCCCCAGGTTCGCCGGCCGTGGAGCCACAGTCGTCCACGGTGCCCCCGCTCCCGCCGAGGGCGCTGCAGGTGATCTCGCTGCCGACTGCGCCTTCGGCGCCTGCCGCGGCCTTGCCTCCCTCGACTCGGGCATCGATCAGGCTGAGCGCATCGGCCGAGTCCTTGACCCAGATGGCGTAGGTGCTCGAGCCGTCATCGAGCTCGCTCAGGTCCGCGCCCTTCACCGTGAGGCTCTCCAGGCTGGTCGGTCTGGTCAAGCCCTCTGCGATGATGGTCCTGGCTTCGCCCGATGTGATCACCACCTGGTTGGCGGCATCCCGACTCTTGAACCCCGCCCCGTAGCCGCCGATGATGTGGATGCCATCCGGCAGGGTGACTTGCTCCTGGTAGGTGCCCTGCATCACGTGGATGTCGCACGGTTTCGCGCCGCACCCGACGGCGCGCTGGATCCCCTCGCTGATGGTCTGAACGGCCGTGTCTGGAGTCCGACCGTCGCGGTTATCGTTTCCGAGGGGAGACACATGGATGACCTTTGCGCCGCCGACTTCTCCGCCCTCGCCCCCGGTCCCCGCGCTGCCGGTGCCTCCGGTGCCTGCGGTGCCACCGCTGCCGCTACCCCCGTTCGCAAGGGCGCTGTCGACGCCTCCACCGTCAGCGCACGCCGCAGTCAGCGCCGCCCCTTGCGCCAGCAAAGCAAATGACACCAGCCAGGGTGCCAGACCTCCAGTTCGCACTCGTGCCTCCGTCCGGGGCGCATGCGTCCCCCAAGTGAGCGGGGCGCTCGTGCCCCAACTGAAACATGTTGCAGATAGAACATGTTCTACTTGGGCGCAAGAAAGCGCGAAAATCTGGCGGAATCCGAGCAGCGCTTCGCCTCCTGGGGTCGGAGCTGCGTCGCCGCGTCACTCCCAGCTCGCGCTGGCACGCATGAAGTCCTGATTGTTGCCACCACCCTGGAGGCGATCGATCTGGATGCGCTTGGCGCCCGAGGCGTCGAGCAGGGCCTCGCAGCCACCCAGAATCTCCGTCCACAGGTTGCTATCGAAGCCCCGACACCCACGCCACTCGACGCGACCGAAGCCCTTGCGCGCCTCCATCACCTCGACCGCGCCCGTGTCGTAGTAGCTGCCAAAGAGCCTTGGACTGATGTTGAGCACGGTGTGTGGAGCCAGCAATCCGAGGAAGATCTTGTGCACCGTGCTCAGGTCGCTGGCCGTCGACTGGCGCCCGAGTGCCCAGACCAGCTCGGGACCTTCCCCGGTCACGTGGCGGATCGCGCGCATCAGCTGGGCGTGCCAGGCCAGCGGATACCAGGTGCTCGCCACCACACCGCCGAAATGCAGGGCTTCCCCGAACTCTCGAGTGTTCTGCTGTCCGATCAGGTGCTCGACGACCTCGCTGGCGACGTGTTCACCACGCAACGTCGTCAGCGCCTGGAAGACCGAGCGCGTCGACAGGCCCTTGATCTGCGGCTCTCCAGCCATCGCAGCAGATTCTCGCACGCCTCGCGCAGACTGGTCGCTGTTCGTCAGCAGGGAGCTCGAGGAAGCAGGATGCTTGGTCATCTCCAGGGTCCGAGTGGCAGAGTCCTCGAACGGATAGAACGGCTGGTTCCGAGGAACCTGAAGCCGCTGGCGATGGCGCGCTCCGAGCGCCTATCCTCCCTCGCCAATGGCCCTCTACTTCAAGCCTCGAGGCGAGCTGCTCGGCCGTATCAGTCGCATCCACACCTGGCTGTACCGCAAGACCCGCGGGCGGGTCGGGCATGGGCTGATTGGGCTGAAGATTCTGCTCCTGGGTAGTGTCGGGAGGAAGTCAGGGCAGCTGAGGGTCGCGCCGCTGCCGTACTTTCGCGTCGCGGACTACCTGGTGGTCATCGCGTCCAACGCAGCGCAAGCCAAGCACCCCGCCTGGTACCACAACATCAGGGCCAACCCGCTGGTGGACGTCCAGCTGAAGGGCGAGCGTTTCTCGGCGCGGACTCGCGTCTTGGAGGGCGAAGAACGCGAGCGCGCCTGGCGTGTCGTCACCACCAAGGAGCCGCGCTACGCACACTATCAGGAGCTGGTCGAGCGGAAGATCCCGGTGGTCGCCCTGGAGCGCGTAGCGACGTGAGACATGATATCCGTGGGGATACGATGCGGCGTCTGCGCATCACCCACACCTGGCGCGGTGCGCCGTTGTCGGTCGGTGCCCGTGTGGACCTCCGGCTGCTACACCAGCGCGATCTCGAAGTCCTCGTCGACGCACCTCTCTGGCCAGATTCGCTCCCGAGCGTGCCCCCCGGACGCGTTCCGGAGCTCTGGCGCTACAGCGTGGCCGAGCTGTTCATTTGGGGGGGAGGGGACCGCTATCTCGAGCTCGAGCTGGATCCTTACGGACACTGGTGGCTGCTCGAGCTCAGCACCTGGAGGCAGCGTCGCCGCGAGGAGCTACGCTGCGAGTACGCCATCGAATCGCGAGCCGAACGCTGGCGTGGTCGAGCCCGCCTCGCGGCGGAGCTGCTCCCTCCGCGACCCTGGAGGCTGAGCGCCTGCGCCATCTGGGGCGCGGCTCCGTGTCGGGAGTACGCCATGAGCACGCCAACCGCCGGGGACCACCCAGACTTTCACCAGCCCGCCGCCTTCCAGCCCCCTTGGTGAAGCTCGAGCCTGCTGGGCAGGGTGGTGAGGAACAGCCTGCTGCTAGGGCGCGACGTCGCGTAGCTTGGCCTTGAACAGGGCGACTCGAACGGGCCCCTGCAGCGGGAGATACGGCAGACTGGCAACCGCTGGCAGGGTCTCCTCGCGCAGCTTCACCAGCTCCAGTCGAGCCTCGACGTCTTCGCAAAGCTTTTTTCCATCCGGAACCGAACACAGCGACGAGCGATAGTAGTAGAGCCGCGGCGAGCGGCTGATCGTGGGCATCTCAGCGGACAGGCGTGAAGAGTGGAAGTGTTCCTCGTCGTAGAGCGGGAGGAACAGCACGCGCTGTCCAACGCGATACACGTAGACCACGGTCGACCCATCGGGCAGCTCCTGCTTCCACGCGTTCGCCGCGCGGATCTCTCGCGCATCCGTGGGTAGCGTGAGGTAGCTCCTGGCGTACTCCCAGCCCCAGCCGAACCACAGCCCCACGATGCATGCGTAGGAGACAGTACGCCCGAGCAGATTCAGGCGGACGAGCCAGCCCGCGAAGACCGCCAGCGCTGCGGGCAAGTACAGCCAGTACACCGCGTGCGTGATCAGCGGCGAAGCGCTCCTCAGCGGGTTGTTGCCAAGCGCGACTGCGACGACCACGCTGGCGCACAGGGCGGGGACGATGGCGTCGCGCCGAAGCTTGGCGAGCCCCCAGAGCACGGGGAACAGCGCCAGGCCCATCGCCGCGAGAGAGGTCCGAAAGCTCACCCTGGGCAGCCACAGCTTGCCGAGTTCGCCAGTGAGCACCCCGGCCATCTCGACCATCGAGGTCGCGAGCACGAGCCCAGCGATACCAGCCGCGATCAGCGCAGCACGGGTCGCGCGGCGCCGCAGCGGGCCCTGTAGGCAGAGCGGAGCGACGCCGGTGAGCGCCAGCGGCGTCCAGGCGACTGGGTGGACCCGCGCTGCTTGGCCGATCAGCAGAGCCGCAGCCAGCGTGCCGAGGAGGAGGAGCCACCAGCGCTGTCCGACGAGCTCGTGGCGCGGTTGAGCGGCGGTCACCATCGCCAGACAGGCCAGCACCCCGAGGCCCGACGTGGTTGCGAAATAGGACTCCCCTCCGGCGAGCCGCGCGGCCAGGGGATCCAGCGCCAGCCCGGCGACCACCAACCAGGACAGGCGACGCGATAGCCCCGCGGAGCGCACGATGCCGAAGGTGGCGGGAAGCATCAGCGCGAACAGCGCGCTGTTGATGGCGTAGATCGCCGTCTCGGGCGACATGCGTGACGCGAGCCAGCCGTAAACCTCCGCGTAGCCCGGGCCATAGATGCTGGCGTTTGGGCTGCGCTCCAGAGCCAAGAGGACCCAGAGTGGCCCCTGGCCGTTCTGGTGGAAGGTGGCAGGGGGCACCAGATGCCAGCGCAGCCACGCCACAGCGCCGGCAACGCCGAGCAGCAGAACGGCGTCACGCAAGGCATATTTCCTTGCGGGAATTGTCAGTAGCTTGAGACGCAGACTCAGAGTGACAGCCAGCAGCAGCAACCCGAGCGCGAGGAGGCGCGGGGTCTTCCTGCTCGAGTCCTTCTCCTCCGGCTCTGGCAGAGGTGGCGGACCCGCCCGGGTCACGCACTCGACCATCGCGTCCAAAGTGTCTCGACTCGTCCGGGGTTCGAGGTTCCAGTTCGGGTACTCGCCGAGCGGCTGGATGCTCGTGTCGCCGACACGACGGAATGAGCGCTCCGAAGCGCGCTTCAGTTCGATGGGTAGCTCGGCTCCTGTCTCGAGCCGTGCGGAACCAACGATCACCCCGGGCGGGCACGCTCGTACCTCGAAGCGGAAGTCCGGGTTGGTGCAGCGATCCGCCCATGCCTGCTGCTCGGGGCAATCGGCGAAGGCTCGTGAGCAGATGCTCGACAGCACCAGCAGCAGCGCCAGGCAGAGCCCGAACCGCGCTGGGCGTGATGGCCGGTGGGGCCGCCTCTCGGACGTCTTCGACCTCCAATGAGCCGCGCGGCGGAGGGGACCCGCCGCGGATCGCAGGATGTAGGGGGGCATCTGTTCAGCTTGGAAGCGTGCTCCGCCCACCTCGCCTATCAACGAGCGAGGAGCGGAAATCCTGCTGGATCATGCCCCACTCTCCAGAGAATGGGCAGCGGCGTGGAGGTTCGATGTGGGGAAACGCTCTGCTCGGCTTGACTCTCGGGCACCGGCGGTGAATCAGAATGTGTTCCCTGACAGTGGGGTACCCCTGGCGCTTGTGCCAGCGGAGTGCTGGGCGCTCTACCGTTGTTTCAATGCGCTCAGCAAGACAGAGAGAGAGATGGCAAAGAAACTGTTTGTTGGCGGTCTGTCCTGGTCCACGGACGAGGCAAGTTTGCGTAGCGCGTTCGAGCGCTTTGGTGAGGTTCAGGAGGCAGTGGTCGTGAGCGACCGCGAGACAGGACGTTCCCGTGGCTTCGGCTTCGTGACGTTCGTGGATGACGCTTGTGGTGATCAAGCGATCCAGGAGATGAATGACACGGTGCTCGACGGACGCACCGTGGCCGTCAACGAGGCTCGTGAGCGTGCTCCCCGCGGT
>JAGQIY010000868.1 GCA_020430865.1 Myxococcales bacterium | reverse complement strand
TTCTCGCGAGTATCCGAACTTGCGTAGCCAGGTATCACTGACGTCCAGGATTCGACCGTCTGGATCGATGCTGTGCAGCATCGCCGGTGAGTCGCGAAAAAGGTCAGCCATCCCGACGGACTCTAGCACGGCCACGTTGCTGAACGCTGCGCTGCGGGTGCGGGAAAACCGAGCAGGTCGGGCAGCGCTGCGAGCAAGGCGCGTACTCGGGGCACCTGGGCCTGACCAGGCTTCGTCAGCGCGTGGATGGGCGGACCAAGGGCGCTGTAGTCAGCCAGGATGGCCTGCACTCGCCCACTTGCGACTGCTTCTCGCCCCAGGAAGCCGAACACCTGAGCCACTCCGAGGCCCGCCGCCGCAGCGTCGACCAGGCGCTCACCCTGATCGAAGACGTGACTGTCGGGCAGACTGATGACACGTCCGGTTCTCCCCGCGCTGGCCGTCGTCGCGAACACCCACTCCACAGCAAGCCCGGAAGGCGCTCGGAACTTCAGACAGCGATGCTCGAGCAGCGCACGAGGCCGTTCGGGGGTGCCATGGCGGCGCAGGTAGTCGGCGCTGGCGATCGTGACCCAGTCGAGGCGGCCCAGGCGCTTGGCTCTCAGGCTGCTGTCGGGGAGCTCGCCGATGCGTAGCGCGAGGTCCACGTCTTCTTCCAGGAGCCAGACGAAGCGATCGGTGAAGCGCAGGTCGAATGTTACCTCGGGGAACCGATCCAGGAATCGGGGCAGCGCCTGCACCAGGAGGGGTCCAAGCACGAACGGTAAGCTCACGCGCAGGGCGCCCCGTACCCGCGTGGTTGCTTCGTGCAGCGCTGCCTCGCCCGAGGTCAAGGCTTCCAGTGCTTGCTTGCAGTGGGGTAGCAATCGCGCCCCGGGGTCCGTCAACGCGACGCCGCGCGACGTGCGGTCCAGCAGGCTAACTCCGGCTTGCTCCTCCAACGCTGCGATCGCCTTGCTCACCGCCGCGGGGGTGACACCCAGAGCGACCGCTGCACGACGAAAGGAGCGAAGCTCGGATACCTGAACGAAAGCTTGAACCGCACTGATGCTAAACACAGCACTGGGTATCATTAACCTTTGGTTAACCAAAGGCTGAGTCCTTGGCGCATTGTGTGGCGAATGGATCTCCCTATGCTCCTCCCGAACCCAAGGAGGACGACATGAGCGCAAGCAAGCACGCGGTACTGGGCACGGGGATGGTGGGCAAGGCGATCGCCAGCAAGTTGGTCGCGCTGGGTCACCCGACGAGGATGGGATCGCGCAGCAAAGGAAACGCTACCGCGGTGGAGTGGGCGGGCGGCGCCGGGGAGCTGGCGGGGGAGGGGACCTTCGGTGAGGTCGCGAGGGACGCTGAGGTGGTGTGGCTCGCGCTGAAGGGCGAACACGCGCTCGGCGTCGTGGAATCGCTGCGCGAGGAGCTGGCTGGAAAGGTCGTGCTCGACCTCACGAACCCACTCGATTTCTCTCAGGGCTTTCCGCCGCGCCTCAGCGTGATGAACGACGACAGCCTGGGAGAGCAAATCCAGCGCGCCGCGCCGGAGGCGCGGGTGGTCAAGACATTCAACACGCTGGCCAACACCCTGATGGTCGAGCCGCAGAAGCTCGGCGAACCGACCGACGTCTTCGTCGCCGGGGAAGACGCAGAAGCGAAGGCCACTGCAGTGGACATCCTCAGGTCGTTCGGTCACGAAGCGCCGATCGACATGGGTGGGATCGCAGCGTCGCGTGGTCTCGAAGCCTGGCTCCTGCTCTGGACGCGGCTGTTCGGCGTGTTCGGGAGCGCCGAGTTCAACTTGAAGCTGGTGCGTCCGCAGTCATAGCTCTGCCGAATCCGGGATTGGCTGAACGGATCAGTCCGCGCGGATCCAGACGCAGACTGCTGGAAAGCGCAGCTTCTCGGCAGCCTGCTAGCGTCCTGTCTCCATAGTTCGCTGCAAGACTCGCCCGCCCCCCTGAAGCCGTGGGCGAGCGAGTCTTGCGCCTTGGTGCGCCTCTCGAGACGAGGAAACGCTGTGTTGACTCGTTCAGCGAATCACAGCTTCGCCTCACTAGCGCTTCAGAGCGGCCTCGAGCAGGACTCGCCGCTCGGCGGCGTCGATCACCCTACGAGCGCGCACATGGGCGTCGGGGTTCACCGAGATCGAGGTGATGCCGAAGCGCACGAGCTTCTCGGCGAACTCGGGTCGGTTGGACGGTGCTTGCCCACACAGAGAAGAGGTGAGGCCGTTTGCACTCGCCGCCTGGACGATGTCCCGAATCGCGCTCAAGACCGCGAGATCACTCTCGTCAAACAATTCCGCGCAGATTTCCGAGTCGCGATCGACACCCAGCATGAGCTGGGTCAGATCGTTGGAGCCGATGGACACGCCGTGGATGCCGAGCTTCGCGTAGTCCGGGATGCGGTAGACCACGGACGGCACCTCCGCCATGACCCAGCGCAGGAGCCCGCGCTGACGCCCCAGAGCGTGCCGGTCGATGCGCTCGAGGCAGCTCTCGAGCTCCCACGCCGTGCGCACGAAGGGGATCATGACGTGGAGGTTGGGGGTCTCTTCCCGCACCCGCGCCAGGACGTCGAGTTCCAGGTCGAAGAGCCCCGGGTCCTTCACGTAGCGATAGCACCCGCGGTAGCCGATCATCGGGTTCTCTTCGTGGGGCTCGAAGGCGTCCCCACCGGAGAGCCCCCGGAACTCGTTGGTGCGAAAATCATACGTGCGATAGATCACCGGACGTGGCGCAAACGCTCGGGTGATGCGCAGCAGCGACTCGCTCATCAGGTCGATGAAGGACTGGCTGCCGCCGTCGGCGATGAGCTTCTTTGGGTGCACACCTCCGAGCGCGTCGCTGATCATGAACTCTGCTCTCAGCAACCCAACGCCGTCCACGGGCAGCGCGGCCACGCGCTCCGCCTGATCGGCGATGGCCAGGTTCACATAGAGCTTCGTGGCGGTGGCTCCCGCGGCCTCTACCGCGCCAGTGGGCGTGGCGGCGGTACTGGGAGCCGCCGCCGCTGCCGAGGCGCCGGTCACATCTCCAGCGTAGACCCTACCCTCGCGACCATCGACGGTGATCACCTCTCGATCACGCAAGCTGGTGGTCGCGGTGCGAGCACCGACGACGCAGGGGATGCGTAGCTCGCGACTGACGATGGCCGCATGACACGTCATGCCGCCTCCGTCGGTGACCAGCGCGGCGGCGCGGCGCATGACTGGCACCCAGTCGGGACTCGTCATGCTCGCGACCAGCACACTACCCGGCGGAAACGCGTCGCCGTCCGCGGGCGACGCGAGCTTGCACACCGGACCCGCGGCGCGACCCGGAGAAGCCCCCAGGCCTCGCAGCAGCTCGGCGCCCTCGGGGTTGGAGGCCGTGTCGAGCGTCGTGATGGGGCGAGTCTGCAGCAAGAACAGCGCTCCCGACGCGTCGAACGCCCACTCCAGGTCCTGGGGTGCGGCGTAGTGCTGCTCGACACGCAGTCCGAGCTCGGCCACCTGCGCCACCTCCGCTTCACCGAGCACCTGAGCGCGCATCTGCTCGGCGTCGAGGTCGAGTCGCTGCTGACCGCCACTCGCAGACCACCGCAGCTGATGCGTCTTGTTCCCGACGCGCGTCTCGAGGAGCGTCGGCCCCTGCTTGTCGACCAGGTACGTATCCGGCTCCACCTGGCCGCTCACCACGACCTCTCCCAGCCCGAACGCTGCCTCGATGACTACACGATCTCGTTGATTGTTGGCGGGATTGGCAGTGAACATGACGCCCGAGCGCGTGGAGTCGACCATGCGTTGCACGACCACGGCGATCGCCGGCTCATCGAGCATGTGCTGGCTCTGACGGTAGACCAGCACGCGCTTGCCCCAGACGCTCGCCCAGGAGTCCACCAGGCGTTCGATCAACTGTTCCAGGCCCGAA
>JAGQIY010000090.1 GCA_020430865.1 Myxococcales bacterium | reverse complement strand
GCGGAGGCGCGGCGGCAGCGGGTTGCCCCGCGGAATAGCCTCGTTGACGCGCGTACTGCTTCATCGCGTCATTGATCAGGTAATCTACGGAGCATTCGAGCTCCTGCGCCATCTGTTCGAATCTGACCCAGAGGGCATCGCGACACTGGAAGGAGCGAGGCGTCTTCTTGTTGGGATCCGTCATGCTTGACACCTAAAGCTTCATTGCTTGGGCAGGTGGGGGGTCGAGAGCTTACTCATTCTTTGTCGTCTTCTGCCTTCTTTTTCGCCTCTTCCTGCTTCTTGCGCTCTTCTTCTTCCTTCTTCTTGTCCGCCTCGGTGCGCTTCTCCATCGAGGGCTTCACGCAGTAGCGAACGAACTCTCCGATGTTGGAGACCTCCTTGGTCTCCGTCTTGTCACCCTTCTCATCGACGGGTACCTCGCACTTCCACTCGCAGTCGTCCGCCTTGCAGCTGGGCACGCGGGTCGAGTCCTGTTCGTAGGGGGTGACCTTTCCGAGCTGATCCTTTGTTCCGTACTTGGTGTAGTACGCTAGCGCGGAGAGGCGGACCGATGGCGAGTAGCTCGAGCTCAGGTACTTGTCCGCCAGCTCATCGCCCTTCTTGTCGCCTTTGAGTTCTCCGATCCGGACCCCGTACAGCACCGGCTCGGAGATCGACATGCCCGTGTCGCTGCGCGCGAGCTTGTTCATGAACTCGTCGAGCTGGCTCTGGTCGCTCATGCGCAGCGCGAGATCCGCCGCGACCCAGCGCAGCTTCCAGTCGTCTGCCTTGAAGAGCTCGTAGAGCTTGTCGATCACCAGCTTCCGCGGCATCTCGCCGATGCGCTGCAAGGCCACCGACCGGATGGTGTTGGAGGTGTCTGGAGCCGACGCCAGCTTCATGACGACCTCGAGCTGCTCCGGGTGATCCTTGTCGAGGTGTCCTGCGAGGGCCGCCAGCGCGGTCGCGCGGCGCTTCTCGAGCTTGCCTTCTTTGTCTTCGCGTGAAGCGTACTCGAGCAGGTAGTCCACGATCGGCTGCCCGCCCACTTCCTTCATCGAGCTGAAGGTGCGCAGCAGCTCCTCTTCCTGGTAGGCCTCGAGCTGCCCTGCCAGCTGCTCCTTGGTGACCTTGGTCAGGCCCGACGCTTTGTTCGCGGCGTCGACGGCTGCTTCCTTCTGCTTCTTCCAGCGCTCGCTCTCGATCTCCTTGGCGATCTTCACCAGCGCCTTGCTGGCAGCGAGCTTCGTCTGGGCATCGCCCAGCTCGGCTACCAGGCTCGCCATGTTGCTGATGCGCTTGGCGCCCGGGACCATGAGCTTGGGCAGCTCCTTGACTCCGGCTGCGCCCAGCGTGCGCAGCACCTGCTCCATGCCGGACATCTGGGTGGTGTTGTCGAGGCGGTTGGCGAAGTCGGCCATTGCCCACTCTGCGAGCGCGCTCTTGATGTCCGCGCGCAGCTTCTCGTCCCCGATCAGGTCCTTGTCCTCGAAGGTCAGCAGCGCGTAGGCGGCGTCTTTGTACGGGTACGAGTTGTCTGGCGGAGCAGGCTGCCCTGCTTGGGCTTGAGGGGGAGGCTTGCGGATCTCCGCGACCAGCTGGGGCACGAGCTTGGAGACGATCTCCTTGCGATCGTCTGCGGGTAGGTTGCTCAGCGCCTCGAGCAGTCCTTCACAGTTCGGTTGATCGGCGCACGTGATGCCGACCCGCTTGCCAGCCCGAGGCTTCATGCGCACCAGCGTCATCGCCGCCTCGACCCGTAGCTCCAGCGGGTACTTGTCGTGGGTCAGCACGGCGACCAACTTGGTCGGCCCTTGCTTGGTCCGACCCCAGCGATGGACGTCGTCCGTGGTCGTGCGACACCCAGTGGTGATGAAGACGGAGGCGAGGGTCGCCGTGAGCATCCCAGCTGCAGCGGTTCTCCGCGCGTAAAGGCGCCATACCATTGGTTTACCTATCTTCTCCCCAACCCGTCGGTTGCCCGCCTGCTAAGCGGGAGACGCCTCGCGAGCTCTCCGTATCCGCGGGAGAACGCCGTGAGGCTGATGGTCACCAGCGACCCGCTCGGGCGAGAAGCTGGCGGGGCAAATAGTAGCCTTCGCTTTCGCTGTGACTCAAGCAGACGACCCACTGCGTCCGCTCGTCTCGCTCTTCTACCTGTCCCACGTCGGCGCAGGCTAGCAGCGAGAGCGTCGGTTCCTGCCATTTTGTGGTCTCCGGGCTGGGTGCCGTGGTTCTTTCGCGACCTGGCCAGAGCCACACCCAGCGACTCTCGCACTTATCGAAGTGCGCTTGCGTCCTCCGGCTGGGAGCGCGCCGAAAAGCCAATCAGGAGCTTTCCTGGTAGGTCAAGGTGAGTTAATGTAGGCAAAGGTAATCCTCAATGGGTGCAAGGCTTTTCACTCCCAGGCGCGCGGTCGCAGGTGCAGACGAACCGGAGCTGAGCAGCGCCAGCAAGGCCGCTGCTCCGGAGCCGCTGCGCAAGGGACGTGAAGCGGCAGCGCTGCTGCTGTTCGCGATCGCAGTGTTCCTGTGCCTCGCGCTGGCGAGCCATCGCGCGGATCCTCAGGACCCGGCGCTCCAGGGCAGTGACTGGATGGGCCCGGTCGGGGCGTTCGTCGCCAGCATCCTCGTGCGAGCGTTCGGTCTCGTCGCCTGGTTCGCGCCCATCGAGCTCGCGCTACTCAGCGCGCCGCTGTTCACGAAGCGTGCGAACCGCGCGAACGCGCTGCGCTTGGCGGGTGACCTGGTGGTGGCGATCATCCTCTCGTCATTGGTGCAGGTGGTCGCGCCAGAGCTGCTGGCGTTCGGGCGCTCACCGGCTGCTGGCAACGTCGGTCTGTTGTTCGGGGAGCTGATGCGCGCGATGTTCAGCACCCTCGGCTCGTTCCTCGTCGGGATCACCGCCGTCGGTCTCATCCTCATCGGGCGCAGTTCGTTCTCGTTCATCGAGGTCTGTCAGAGGGCGATGGCGTTCGGTCGCTGGCTCATGGTGCGTTTCCGTATGGCAGGCGACCGCCTGGGCCTCGCGTGGCGCCAGGCTCAGGAAATCCGCCGCCAGAAGAAGGCTGAGGCGGCTCAGGCGAAGACGCCGCACATCAACGACAAGCCAAGCGACGAGGCCATCATCGCCCACCTGACGGACGATGACTCCGATTGGTCACCCTTGGAGTCCACGGGGGAGCCCCCGCTGGCTCTCAGCGAGCAGCTGAAGCAAGGTTTCCAGCTGCGCGCACAGCTGGACAGCGTGCCAGAGCAGGGCCCGCGGCAGGCTTCGGAAGCCGCGGTGCTGGAGCTTGGCAAGAGCCCTCCCACGGCGAAGACGCCGACCCCGTCGCTCGCCGACGCGGTGCTGGGCGGCGCTGACGACGAGGATGTTTCCCCGAGAAAGCGAAAGAAGGAGCGGAGGAGCGACGCTCAGGCGCCGGCGGAGAAGCCAGACGAAGGGTTGCTCGAGGTTGCCGAGGAGCCCACCCCGGCGAGCCTCACCCCCAAAAAATCCAAGGCGAGCAAGGGCAAGGCCGACGAGCTCGGCCCGACCATCGTCGATACCAAGCCGCAGCAACAGACCGAGAAGGCGCGGCGCATCGCCAAGAAGAAGGCCGGGACCTACGAGCTGCCCTCCACCGACCTGCTGGCTGCGCCTCCTCCGACCATCCAGGAGGTGGACAAGGCCTCCGTCCTGGAGCTGTCGGACCGGCTCGAGAAGACGCTCAACGACTACGGCGTCACCGGAAAGGTCGAGGAGATCCATCCAGGGCCGACCGTGACCACGTACGAGGTCGCCCCCCAGGCTGGCACCAAGGTGAGCAAGGTCGCGGGGCTCAGCGACGATCTCGCGCTCGGACTGAGTCGCAAGGTGCGCATCATCGCGCCCATCCCGGGCAAGAGCCGGATCGGCTTCGAGCTGCCCAACGACGAGCGCGTCCCGGTCAACCTGCGTGAGCTGATCGAGGACAAGCGCTTCGCCAAGCTGGCGGAGAAGGCGCCGCTGCCCGTCGTCTTGGGTCGCGACATCGTCGGTGCGCCTTTCTACGCGGATTTGGCCAGCATGCCCCACGTGATCGTCGCTGGTGCCACGGGCGCCGGCAAGAGCGTCGGGCTGAACGTGATGCTGACCAGCATCCTGTATCACCGCTCGCCCGAAGAGCTGCGCATGCTGATGATCGACCCGAAGGTGGTCGAGCTGGCGCCCTTCGACGGCATCCCGCATTTGCTGCTGCCGGTGGTCACGGACATGAAGCAGGCGGCCACTGCGCTGAAGTGGGCGGTGGACGAGATGGAGCGTCGCTACCAGCTGTTCGCGAACGCAGGGACCAAGAACATCTCGACCTACAATCGCTACGTCGATCGGGTGCGTAGCGGCGAGATCCAGCTGCCCAAGGCCGAAACCGTGAGCGCGCTGGACGCCGCTGGTGCAGAGGTGCAAATCCCCGCGGCAAAGGACGGGGACGATGGTCTGCAGCTGCCGGATCGCCTGCCGTTCATCGTGATCGTGATCGACGAGTTCGCCGACCTGATGATGCAGCAGGGCAAGGACGTGGAAGCATCGGTCGCGCGCCTGGCTCAGAAGGCGCGGGCCGCCGGCATGCACGTGGTGCTCGCCACCCAGCGTCCCAGCGTCGACGTGATCACCGGAATGATCAAAGCCAACTTCCCCACGCGCATCGCCTTCCGCGTGGCGCAGAAGGTGGACAGTCGCACCATCCTCGACGAGATGGGCGCGGAGGTGCTCCTCGGCAAGGGCGACATGCTGGTCAAGATGAACGGAGCCAACGACACCCGCCGCGTGCAGTGTCCGTTCATCAGCGAGGAAGAGGTCGACGCGCTGGCTGATCACTGTCGCTCTCAGGGAGAGCCGACCTACCAGGACGAGATCCTGAAGGCCGCCGAGGAGGACGCCTCGGACGAGGACAACTCCGAGCCCACGGACGCGCGCTACGACGAAGCCGTGCGCATCGTCGCCGAGACCCAGCGTTGCTCCACCAGCTGGCTACAGCGCAAGATGACCATCGGCTATAACCGCGCGGCAAAGATCGTGGAGATGATGGAAAAGCAGGGCATCATCGGTCCACCGAATGGTGCGAAGGATCGTGAGATCCTGATATCGAATCACTGAGCGGCAGCTGCGGGCTCTGCGCCCTTGCGTCCGAGATTCACCAAGACGGCGAACAGCGCGCCGGTCGCGAACATGATCAGGCTGTAGATGGCCGGCGGAATGCCCATCTCGGCGTTCTTCAGGATCTCGCCGGTGACGAACAGCGCCGTGGTCCCGTTCTGGATCCCCACCTCGATGCCGATGGTCACCGACTGATCCCGGCCGAGGCGCAGGCCCTTGGAGACGAAGAAGCCCAGTACCAGCGCCGAGACGTTGAGCGTGAGGCTACTCAGCCCTGCCTGGGCGAAGAAGGTCGGGAGCTGCTCCCAGTTCTCTCGCATGATGCCTGCGATGACCAGCGCCAGGAACAGGAGCGAGAGCCACTTCACTGGCTTTTCCGAGCGGATAGCGAAGCCGGCGGCGCGGCTGCGGATGAACATGCCGACCCCCACCGGGAGCGCCGTTATCGCCAGCAGCGTGATGATGGTCTTGCCGATGGGCAACTCGATCGCCTGACCACCGGTCATGAAGTGCTCGAGGGCAGGCGCGAGCATCAGCGGGATCGTGAATGGGGTCACCAGGCTGACCACGGCGGTCAGCGTGATGGAGAGGGCGATGTCTCCCCTGGAGAGGTAGCTCAGCATGTTGGAAGTGGTCCCGCCGGGGCTCAGCGCGAGCACGAAGAGCCCGATCGCCATCGCGCCACTCAACCCGAAGAGCTTGATCACCCCCAGACCGAGCAGCGGGAGCACCAGCATCTGCAGGGTGATCCCTACGGCAACGGCCTTCGGCTTCTTCACGACGCGCGCGAAGTCGCCTGGGACCAGGGACATGCCCATGCCGAGCATGATCACGAACAGCGCGAGGGGTAATATGACCTTAACGAGTAGACTCGACTCCATGACTCTCCAGCGCTCGGCGGCGCACCCCATCCGCGGGCTGCGCGTCCCAGCCCCGGCAGCCGAGCGGCCGAATCCTAACAGCTGTTTGGTGATCGCCAGGCGGGAACCGACACCCCTGACACAGCTCACCTCGGCGAGCGGCCAGGCGCCAACAGCACGCACTGGCTGCAGCGCTCGGAAAATTCGACCTCACGTGGAAAACCGGCCTGAATCCCGCAGTCCCGCGTGAAATCTCACCAGCTGGCGGTGCCACTCGACCTACACCCTTGCCCGGACGCCGCGCGCACCACGTATGATGAGCGCCCTCTCTGCCTGGGTTCTGATGACTTCGAGGTTGCTGGCGTTCGAGATCCCCGAGCCGCGGGACGATGATGATGACGACGTCGCCTGGGCGCTCCAGACGGCGGCGGTGCAGTGGAATCGTCAGGCCCACGCCGACACCATCGTCTGGCTGCGGCGCGCTGAGGACTTCGCGAAGGCAGCTGGCGCGCTCGAGCGCGCCAAGCAGATCGATGAGGTCGCGTCGCGCATCGCCGACGACATGGCGGACCTCGCCGCGAGCGAGGAGGAGACCGACGTCATCACGTCTGCCCCCAAGCTCGAAGCCTTCGACGACGTGCGGCCTCGAGAGAGTCTCGGCGAGATCGAGGTCGACGTCGTGATCTCGGAGCCCACGGCGAGCCCCTCACCCCCTGCTCCCCCGGTCAACCTGGCGACGACTCAGCAGTCGACGTATCAGAGCGCGGAGGTCGCGGAGGCGCGCGCGCGTCCTCGGGCACCGAGCGAACGCAAGCCCGACGTGACCGTGTCCAATCGGCCTCCGCCGCCACCCCGTCGACCACCACCACCGCCGAGGACGGGAGCTCCCCCGCCGCCTCCGCGCCCGGCTGCGCCACCGCCACCTCCCAGCGCGACGGGGTTGCCGCCGCTGCCTCCACCGCGCGTCGCCGCCGAGGCGGTCAGCTTGGACGCCGAGGCCATCCGAGACACGGCCGTGGAAATGGATGAGGAGCCGGAAGGCAATACCGCCCAGGTCCAGCGGGCCCTGGAGCGCATGCGCCGCGACTCCTCCGTCGATGCGCTGCTCGACTCCCCCGCCTCTTCTCGGGCGGCGCCGGTGTCTGCCTCGGAGCTGATCGAGGCCTCGGGTGTCGAATCGCTGGTCGAGTCCGCGTCGCCGGTGTCGATGTCCGAGCTGATCCCCGACTCCACGGAGAACGACCGACCGACGCCGGACTTCGGTCAGCACCACCCCTCGGAGGCGCCGGTTCAGGACTCGCCCACCCTCAGGCGAATCCGTGCGGCAACGCCTACCGACGTCATGCCCGCCGCTCGGCGACCGGACGCGGGCATCCCGGGGCCTCCGCAGGATGACCCGACGGAACAGATGCTCGCCTTCGAGCGGCCGACGGTGGTCGCGGACATACCGGGGTCGGAACCACCGCCGGTGACCCTGGAGACCGAGCCACCTCTCGCCGAGCCGACGGAGCGCAAGCTGACGGCTGCCGAGCCAGCATCGCCTTCGTCGCTGCCGCCACCCGTGGACGAACGGCCCACCGAGGTGCCCCTGAGCGGAGGCCTCGAGCCCGTGGTCGCGGGTGTATCGCTGATGGAGGTGCAGGGCCTCGAGGACCTCCCCGAGGACGCTCAGCAGGAGCTGGTGCAGAGCGCCGAGCTGGTGACTCTGGGACAAGACGAGGAGATCAGCCAGTTCGAGGTCGTCCTGGTGACCGCGGGTGAGGTGAGGGTCATGCCCGCGGTGGACGACCTGGTCGCTGCGACGGCGGGGGTCGGGCAAGTGGTGTTCACCACGGGGTCACTGGAGGAAGGCGTGGCGTTGCGGGCTACCGCGGGCGAAGCCGGAGCGACTGTTGCCGTGTGGAGAAAGGGCGCGATGGAGCGGGCCACCGCCGACTGCCCTTGGGTCGCGGACGAACTCAAGCTGGTAGCGGATCGCTTTCAGTCTCTCGCAGGGGCAGCCATGGGCCTGCTCGGAGAGCGCCTCGACGAGCAGCTGCGGAGTCAGGTGACCGATCGTCTCGCCGTCCGGCGCGTGCTGCCGGAGGAGGTCGTCGTCGAGGAGGGCAGCCCCGTGCCTGGCCTGTTCATCGTTGGCGCGGGGCGACTGGAGCAGGTGAACGGCAGCGAGGTCGAAGAGCTCCTGCCCGGCGACTTCGTGCTGCCCGCGCAGATCCTCAGCGCGGGCAAGGCTCCAGCCACGATTCGCGCCGGGGCGAGCGGTGCCGTGGTCTTGTTCGGCGAGCGCATGGTGGCTCACGAGCTACTGATGATCGTGCCGCCGCTGCTCGAGATCCTGAGCACCTGAGCGCGTCGTCTCTGGTTCGAGCGGCCGTCGCCAGGATCGGGGGGGAGGGGAGCGCCCGATCAGCGCCCGGCGGCGGCGACTCCGACGGGCTGCGCGGGTGACGCGTTGGCGCGATCGACCTCCCAGGTCAGCTCCTGGTGGCCCTGGGCGCCCGCGAAGCGCAAGCCGAACCAGCGCGCCTTGGGTGAGATCGTCGGTGAGCCGTCCGCTTTCCGTGTGGGAAAACGTAAGCGGAAGGCGCTCCGCCAGGGCGAGGTGTAGGGGAAGTACGTGCGCTCGATGGCGCCAGGGCGCTTGATCACGATGATCTCGCTGGGCGCCGTTTCGTTCCCTTGGTCATCGATCAAGCGCACGATCCAGGCGGCGTTCTCCGCCGTGAGGTCTGCCCACTTGTGCTTCTCGGCATACAGGGCGGTGTAGAACTGATGATACTCCCGGGACTCCGACAGAGAGCGCTCGAGGAGCAGCTTGCGTTGATCGACGGTTAGGCGATAGTCCGATGCGTAGCGCACGACGTAGGCCCAGCGGAAATCCCAGCTCTCGTAGGTCGCGGTGACGTTGAGCACGTTGTCGAGCTCGCTCATCACGATCAGCTCTTCATCACGCGTCCAGTCTCGGAGCACCGCCTCGTAGTCGGTAGAGACGTACTCTCGCGGACCCTCGTTGAGGTTGACCTTGGGCGTACCGCAAGCCGAGAACAGCAGTCCCGCGAGCAACCCCAGCGTGCCCACGACGAGTCCTCTGCGTTGCGCTTCCCGCCTCACGTCGGAACCATACCTCAAACTTCCTCGATCAGCTGAGCTTCCTTGGCCGCCCGCATCAGGCGATGGTTGTTGCCGTGACCCGGTTGATCAGCGGTGAGTTCTCCTCGCAAGGGCCCCCCACCGAGGTACAGGTCACCCAGCAGATCCAGCAGCTTGTGGCGTGCGAGCTCGGGGCCGCGCATCGGCGCGCCTGGAGGCGTCACGCGGCCCGTGTCATCGAGCACCATCACGCTGCGTGGATCGACCGAACGAGCGCGACCCGCCGCGAGCAGCCGTTCGTGGTCTTTGCGGAACCCGAAGGTGCGCGCCGGGGCAATGTCCGCAAGGAAGTGCGAGCGCGTGCCGTCCCAGCTCGCCCACTGCTCTCCGACGCCAGGGAAGTCCACACAGACGCTGACACGCACCTGCTGTCCGGGCCGAAAGGTGTAGCGAGTCGTCCCGAGGGTGAGTTCGCCGGGGCGCGTGATGCGGTAGCGGGGAGGGGACTCGGGTAGCTCGAGAGCCAGCAGCGCGAGGCTGAACTCCAGCGCGCCGCCGTCCAGCAACGGCACCTCGGGACCGCTCGCGCGGATCTCGAGGTCGGCGTAGATTCCGAGCCCTGCAAGCGCTGCGCACAGGTGCTCAAACAAATCTAGGCGGAAACTGTCCTCGGCTGCTCCGAGTCCGACCTGGACGCCGTGGTCGGTGCGCAGTACCTGGAGCTGGTCGAGGGGCACGCTGCGCTTGCCGATGCGCAGCCGCACCGGGCCGAGGTCGCGATCCATCGCCACGCTGCACGCCGCACCGGTGTGCAGCCCTTGGCCGTGAAAGGCGACGCGATCCATATGGTCGATGGTGCGATCGACGTTCAGCTGCCGGTCAGGCGACCCACGTCACCCACGGAGACCACCAGCAGTAACATCAGCAGCACCGCCATCCCGACGAGGTGTACGGTCGCTTCGACCTTTGCATTGGCACGACGGC
The DNA here is from genome assembly GCA_020430865.1 of Myxococcales bacterium. The sequence continues at coordinate 1,855 of JAGQIY010000090.1, read as the reverse complement.
GGGTGATCGCCTCATAGCCCAGGAACATCAGGCGCCCTCCGTCCAGCGCTGGGACGGGCAGCAGGTTGAACACGGCGAGCCACGTGCTGAGCACGGCCAAGAGGGTGAGGTACGAGTCGGGACCGTGCTTCACCGACTTGGTGATCTCTTCACCGATGCGGATGGGGCCGCCGAGCTCTGCCTTCTCCTTGAGCGTGATCAGGCGGCCGAGGCTCGCGAGCATCTGTCCGACGAGCTCCGCTGGCTGAACGATGGCCAGCTTGGCTGCCTTGCCGAAGGGAACCGGGTCCCGTCGCAGCGCTGGGCTGATGCCGATCAAGCCCTTGCCCTCGGTGTTCTTCGGGGTAACGAAGAGGGTGGTCTCGGCGCCGCCTCGATCGACGACCACCTCGAGCTTCTTGTCGGGGCTGCCCTGCACCTTCGTCAGCAGGTCTTCCCAGTCCGCGATCGGCTTGCCGTCGATACGCTTGATCACGTCCCCGCTCTGGAAGCCGGCGGCCTTGGCGGGCATGTCCTCGCTGACCTTCTCGACGCCCAGGGTGGCGGACTTCTGTCCGCCGACGAGGATTGCCGCGAGGAACAGAATGGAGGCGAAGAGGTAGTTCGCGAGTGGCCCGGCGACGATCGCGCTGATGCGAGCGATCAGGCTGGCGTTCGCGTAGCTCTCCTTGTCGTCTGGGTCGATCTCTTCGAGCGGGTTCATCCCGTGGATCTGGACGTAGGCCATGAACGGGATGGGCGCGACCTGGTAGATGGTGTCGCTGTTCTTCGGCTTGTGACGCCAGATGGCCGGGCCTATGCCGACGCTGAACTTGAGCACCTTCATGCCGAAGGCTCGCGCCGCCAAGAGGTGCCCTGACTCGTGCACCACCATCAGCAGTCCCAGCCCCACGATTGCAGCGACGATGCCCAGAACTTTATCCATCGATCCCCTTTTTATAGTCCGCTTGGACCAGCACCGCCACGCCCGCTCGAGCGGGGACCCGCTCGAACCGAGATTGGCCTCCATTTGGCGGCGTTTCCACTTCGTCCTGCCGCGGCCCTCGCCCTCCAAACGGGCGCGAAGCTCCACGATCCGGAGCCGCAGTGTTGGCTACGGGCGAGGGACCCATTCGGTTCAGCCTGAACGCTCAGGACTCCCCGAAGTCGACGGTCGAGCGGCGCCTACAGCAGGAACGACACACCCACCGATACACTTGGATACCCCAGGCGCAGCGTGAGCGTGAGGTTGTCCTCGAAGTGGTAGCGCCCGCCGGCGTAGCCAGCGAAGGGGTCGAGGTGGTCGTCGGCGTTGCGTCGGATGCGATAGGCGATCCCCGGCTCTCCGAACACGGACCAGTTGCGTGACACCCAGAAGTTCCATTGCATCACCACGGGCAGCACCAGCTCGCGGTAGTCGTTCGTTTCGCGGACGCAGGTCTGGTTCCCAGCGGGGCCCCTGCACACGTTCACGTCTCCATCGCCCCAGAACAACAGGTCGGCGCCAAAGCCAATCCCGACGGTGTTGTTGATGGAGGAAACGAAGCCATTGTCGACCAGCTCGAGGGTGAAGCGGGCGCCTGGGCCGAAGCCATTGCCCTCGATCGGTCCCGGCGCGTTGCCCACGCCGACGCTGAGGTGCGGTTCGGCCTCGAGGGTGTAGCGAGGGTGGGCGCCTGGGCGCTTGATGGTCGAGGTGTCGGCGAATGCGCTGGTCGCCAAGCTCAGGATCAGCATCGCGGCGGTGAACGCCAGCGAGGATGGAACGCGACCTGGGATGGCTGGCGTCACCCACCGAGCTCGATGGGCCGCGTCGACGCGTGATGTCATGCGGTGAACCTTACTCGACGCAGCCTGGCATTTCGACCGTGTCCAG
>JAGQIY010000867.1 GCA_020430865.1 Myxococcales bacterium | reverse complement strand
GGCACATTCCCCTCGCCTGCACCGTGAACCCAGAGCTGGCGGCGCCAGTGACGGGCACCGCCGAGCAAGGAGCCGAGGATTTCTCCCACCACATGGAGGTGATCCGCCTGGGCCACGAGCCGCGTCCCCGGATGCCGTACACCGACGAGCAGTGGGAGCAGCTGACCGCGACGGGCAGGAGCGTCGACGAGGCCCTGCGAGACCGCGGCGTCACGCTCACCACCGGTGGGGAACCCACGTTCACCTCGCGGCTCCACCCAAAGCTCCCGGAGTGGAACACCGAAGCCCTCGGGGAGACCAAGTGGGAGCAAGGTCTGGCGATGGCCCAGGAGCTGCACAGGCGCTTCGGAGTCGGCGGTCTGGTGCAGTATCGCATGGGCAAGCAGTACCCCGGGGAATCGCTCCCGCGCTGGGCGCTGCACCTGATGTGGCGGCGAGACGGCATTCCCATCTGGAAAGACCCCGGGCGCCTGAGCTTCGAGGCTGGGTCCAAGGAGCGGATCGCCGACGAGCACCTCGCGCGCGCCGCCCGCCTGCTGGCCCTGATCGGCTCTGAGCTGGGCCTGCAGATGACCCCCGCTGCGGGCTACGAGGACCCGTGGCACTTCATCCAGCAGGAAGAGAACCTGCCTCTCGACGTGGACCCGCTCGAAGCGGACCTCGACGACCCCGAGGAGCGCCGTCGCCTCGCTCGAGTGCTCGGTCACGGCTTGAAGCGCGAGATTGGCTTCGCAGCACCCCTCGCTCGCTACGAGGGCGCCTGGCGCACTGGAAGCTGGACCTTCCGTCGTGGGCACCTGTTCCTCATCCCGGGCGACAGCCCCATGGGGCTACGCTTGCCCCTCGACCGCATCGGGGGTGAGCCACCACCGATCGTCGACCCGGATCGCACCGAGGTCACCCGTGAGCTTCGGTTCGAGCCGCGCCCGCTGCTCCGCGAAGCAATGGAAGGCGAACGCCAGCTGGGGGTGGCACAGCGCGTCGGCGATCCGCGAACGGGTATCCGCACGGCACTGTGCGTCGAGCCGAGGCAGAACGTCATGCACGTATTCTTGCCACCGGTACCCACAGCCGAGGACTTCCTGGAGCTCGTCCGCGCGGTCGAGCTCGCGGCGACCGAGTGCGACGTCCGAGTACGCATCGAAGGCTATCCGCCCCCCAGCGATCCAAGAATCGAATCGTGTCTGGTCACGCCTGATCCCGGCGTGATCGAGGTGAACCTCCCCGTCGCCACGAGCTTCGCCGACTACACGTCGTTCATGGAGACGATCACGGACGCGGCCAACCACGCGGGCCTCAGCATGGAGAAGTACCAGCTGGACGGTCGCGAAGCCGGCAGTGGCGGCGGGAACCATATCACACTGGGAGGCCCGAGCGCGCTCGAGAGCCCGTTCCTCCAGCGCCCGCAGTTGCTGGGTAGCCTGCTGCGCTACTTGCAGAACCACCCATCGCTGTCGTTCTTGTTCACCGGACTGTTCGTGGGGCCGACGTCTCAAGCGCCGCGCATCGACGAGGCTCGCCTCGACTCCCTGCCCGAGCTGGAGCTGGCGCTGGAGCAGATGCCACTCAGCGCGACCAAGTTCCCGTGGACCGTGGACCGGCTGCTACGGAACCTGCTGGTCGACGTGAGCGGCAACCCGCACCGCACGGAAGTGTCCATC
>JAGQIY010000866.1 GCA_020430865.1 Myxococcales bacterium | reverse complement strand
GTGCGACCTCGCTCTCCAGCTCGATCGATTCAGTGCTTCCTAGGCTGCGGTCGAGCCCCCTCGCCCCCACCCCATAACCCCCAGGTCACCCTCAGACCGCCTCTGAGCCCTCCAGACAGTCTCAGACCGCCCCCAGAAGACGCCCTCCCAGTCTTTGTTCGCGTCGCCCAGCTACGGACACAAAGACCCGCTCAGACCAAACCAGCTCCAAAACCGCGCGCCACAAACGCAGAAACGCCCGCCAGGTTGATAACCCAGCGGGCGTCTTTGGTTCGCCTTTCGGCCTTAGTGGTTGCGCGGGTAGGATTTGAACCTACGACCTTCGGGTTATGAGCCCGACGAGCTACCAGGCTGCTCCACCGCGCGTCAGAGGCCGGGAACATAGTCGCTGGGACGGTTCTGTCAAAGGCAATTGTGGGGTTCGGAACGAATCCTGGAAAAGGGGCGAAAATCGCGGAGTTTCAGGGGGTTAGGTTGCCGTGGTGGGCGCGAGGCTGGGCGGCGCGGTGGGTGGTGCGCGCCTGGGGCCGGGTGCTGCTGCTCACCCCCGAACGAGCGGGAGGATCCTGGGTTGCTCGCGCTGGGTTTGGGGGCCGCTCCGCGGCGGTAGTTCCGAAGGGAAATGGGCTTTGGGACGACTGGGGGGATCTCGACGATGTCGGCGTCGGCGAAGGCGACCTGCTCCCCACCGAGCGGTGAAACGCGTAGCTAGCGGTCGACGTCGAGCTCCGCCGTGGCGTACCCGCACGTGTTGGGACAGGTTTGCGCGGAAGTGACGTACGTCGGCTCGAGCGTCGCACTGAGCAAGTCGACGTCGCCTCGGCTGACGCGAATGCCAACGGTCTTCGGCTGCTGGCTGAAATAGACCTCGGGGAAGCCTTGCTGAGTCGAGGCGCAACCCGTCTCCTGAATCGTGAAGAACCCCGCTCCCGTGCACTGGACGGCAGGCGGCGCGCCGCAACTAGGGAGAGGAAGCACCGCGTGGCACTCGGTTGTCTTGCCGTCTGCTTCCACGTGGAAATAATAGGTGCCGGCTCGCCACCGAGGGTTGTTGAGCGTCACCCGGAAGCCTCGGACGCATGGGAGCCGTCCGCAGTCGCCCACCGGATCCGAGTTCCTGGGCGTCGGGCGGGGAGCTGGGGTGGCCGCGGTTCGTGGCGTCGCATCGGCAGGCGGTGAGCACCCGCAGCCAAGGGAGGAAAGGCCCGCGAAGAGCACCATCCGAAACGAGCGCCTGGTATGTCCGGCAGCAGGGGGGCGTAGCGAGGGCATGAGACCCGTTGTACCGCTGATGGATGCCGGCGTGGACCGCTGCTCAGAGCTTCACGCCGGGCTGTGCGGAGCCGATGGTCACGCTCGCAGAAGCCTGATGACAGATCGGCTCGCAGCCGGGGCCGTTGGGCTGGCTCTCGGTGTAGACGGGTTCGAAGACTTGCTTGATGAGCTCGCTGCCGTCGCGGCTGATGCTGATCGTCACCTGCTTCGGTGCGCCCTCGAAGTGGATCTCACCGAAGGCTTGCTGAGCGGGCGCCATGGCGCAGCCGACCTCGGCGATCGTGAAGCCCTGGCTGCCGGTGCAGCTGATGCTGGAGCCGGACTCGCAGGGCTTCAGGGGGAGGCTGCCGGTGCAGTCGCTCACGTTGCCGTCCGCCTCGATGTGGAAGCTGTACTCGCCGGCTTCCCACTGATCCTTCTTCACGTCGACGCGGAAGCCATCGACGCAGCCTATTTCCGTGCAGATTTGACCCTCCATCGGCGGGTTCGGGGGACCATCGGAGCCGTTGCCTGGGTGGGCGGGGGAGGGGTTACCGCTGGCGCAGGCGACCGCGAGGGGAAGCAGGGCGACGGCACCGAACAAGTGACGCGAGAAGGAACGGCGGGGGGAGCGAGTGTGCATGGCGTTGAAACGCTGGCGCGGCTGGCTGCTTACGCTGAGTGGTGAATT
>JAGQIY010000865.1 GCA_020430865.1 Myxococcales bacterium | reverse complement strand
GTCGTGCGCCAGGCGGACGCGTACTTCAGCCCGGGCTACGGCCCAGGACGGCAAACGCTGATCTGGGCTTACCTGGCCGGGGCGAGCCTTGGCTTGCTCCGCTGGCGGCGCAGCCTGGGCCGTCCACTCCACCTGCTGGCCGGCTCGACCCTCCTCGCGGCGTGGGTGCTGAACCTGAGCGCGCCCTGTTTCGTTGCCGGCTTCGTGCACCCGTGGCTCGGACGAGGCGGCGCCCTGTTGCTGCCTGGACTGCTCGGGCTCGCGACGGCCCTCGGGGTCCGCGCCGCGTTTCGGCTCTTCGCCAGCACGACCCGGAACCTCGGAGTGTTCGCGCTGCTCCTCGAGCCGTTCCGCATGCTGGGTCTGGTGCTGGCTGCTGGCTTCGCCGCTGCAGGCGCTGCGCTGATCGGCAACCTGCGCTCGGGCCACGTTCTGGCGATGGTGCTCGCCGTCGCGAGCCTGGCCGCGTGGGGCGTGCACCAGCGCCTCTTCTCGCTACATGCGAGGCGAACTCTGCTGGAGCGCAGCCTGGTACGCTCGGCGCAGCTGTGCTTCCTGCTCGGAGGTGCGGGCCTGCTGGTCGCGGAGCTGCGCCTGCCGGTGGAGCGCCTGAATGCGTTCCCCGGGGAACTGATCTACAGCGCCAGAAGCGACCGCCAGGAGGTGGTCGTCACGAGCTCACAAGACGCCTTCCTGCTGTTCGTCGACGGACAGCTCAAGCGCACCCAGATCGACGGCTACCGGCACATGGAGGCGCTGGTGCAGCCCGCGATGCTGGCCACGCCCGGCGCGAGTCAGATCCTGTTGTTGCATGGTGGAACGGGTCTGGCAGAGCGCGAAGTCCTACGCTTCGAGGACGTGGAGAGCCTGCGTGTGGTCATCGATGACTCGACGCTACCCGGGCTCGCCAGGCAGTCCACGTGGCTCTCCGAGGCCAGTGATCACGCTCTGGAAGATCCTCGCGTCCAGCTCGAGATCGCCGAGCTGGCGCCCTGGGTGACCCACGAGAGCGACGCCTACGACGTGATCATCGCCGATCTCCCGGCGCCAACTCACTACGAGTACGGCAAGCTGTACACGCGCTTCTTCTTCGAGCGTCTGGCCGAGCTGCTCACCGAGGACGGCACGCTGGTCGTCTCTGCACCGTCCGCGTTCGCGGCCCCTGACAGCTACTCCAGCGTGGTGGCGACTCTGCGAGCCAGCGGACTGAACCTGCTCGAGTACCGCGTCGGGATCCCGCTCATGGGTGAGCTGAGCTTCATCCTCGCTGGCAAGCGCGAGCTACAGCTGCCCGAAGACGACCTGAGCCTGCTGAAGCCAGGCGCACGTCAGCGCTACCTCAACCCCGGCGCGTTGCAGCAACTCTTCGCTCCGACTCCGGACACGCGGCCCTTCGAGACACAGCCGAACCTGCTGTACGAGCAGCCCGTCGTGGACCATTTCCGACACGAGATCGGCATCGACGCGCCCCACGTGGAGGCGCCAAGGGAGTGACCGGTTGACGTGAGCGCCAGCCAGCTGACGGGATGGGCCATCTCCTCTGGCCCCTCGCGAGCTCGGGTGGTTCAGCGTTTGTACGGCGATTCCCGGTTTTTCTCGGGGGAGAGGGCCCGCTGGGAGGCTGGCATCCGCGTTGCAAAGCCCCTGGCGAACATGAGTCACGGCATCTGGGCAGCAGCTTCCGGCGCGACGGCGCAGATCACGATGGTCGATGTCATCGCGAACAACGCCGCCAACGCGATGACGCCGGGTTTCCGCGCTGATCAGGCGCTGTTCCGCGAGGTGCTGGACCGCGCTCAGGTAGGCAAGCCCAACGCCTCCGTGCGCATGACGCGTGTGGATGGCGTGCGCCCCGATATGGAAGTCGGGCAGCTGAAGTACACCGGAAAGCCGCTGGATGTGTCCATCAACGGCAAGGGCTTCTTCGCAGTGCGCACGGCGACCGGCGAGATGTACACGCGCGCCGGGAACCTGAAGATCGAACCGTCGGGGCAGATCGTGTCCGCCCGAGGTGACGCCTTCCTCAGCACGACTCGCCAACCCCTGCGCGTCGACCCCGACGCCACCGACGTTCGCGTCGGCAAGGACGGCTCCATCCTGGTCAACGGCGAGGACTCGGGACAGCGCTTGCTGGTGGTCGACCTGGAGCAGACACAGGGCCTGATGAAGGAAGGCGACAGCTACTTGCGGATCGAAGGCGGCGCGCGCCCGGCAGGCATCGACGCCAACCTCGAGCCCGAGAGCCTCGAGCTCTCCAATGCGCCTCCGGTGAAGAGCATGACCGGCCTGGTCACGGCGACCCGCCACTTCGACATGATGGATCGAGTGATCCAGGCGTTCAGCGAGATCGATCGCAAGGCCGCCGAAGAGATTGCGCGACGCTAGCGAGCACCTGAAGCTTGCTCGCATACCCGTGAGGAACCAGGGCTCCAGCGCCGCCGGAGTGAACTCGATTCACGGCGCGC